>NZ_JBGVFE010000058.1:0-3425 GCF_045120835.1 Methanobrevibacter sp. | reverse complement strand
AATGTGGCCCTTATTTCTATAGAAGACAATAATGTTTCACAGGCATTAAGCATTAAAAAAAGTGAAATCACAACATTGGGCATTTTCAACCGTGAAGAAGTTGAAATCAATATAGTTGATACTCAAATGGGCTCTGAGGATTTGTACCAATGAGAGAAATCTTTTTGGATGAAAACTTTGATGTGGACAGAACTACTGAAGAGATTAACAATATCATGTCTAAATGGTCAATCTATCTTTTAGACATTAACGGTCCGAATTGGGTCATATATGATTATGATTTGCGAGTTAAATACCTGTTCCAATTTCATGTGGACTTTAATGATATTGAAGTTCGAATAAAATTAGAGGATTTAAGGCTAAATGTTATTCATCATATTGAATCTTTAAAAGATGAAACGTCATATAAGGATAATTTGGCAGATTCTAATCTAATAAAATAAAAAAAGAAAGAATTAAAATTATTTAATTCTTGTATTGTAATATCTTACACCGTCTGTGTCATAGGTATACCATCTGTCAACTTCAACGTCATAACCTTCACCGATTACAGTTACATATGAATCTGATTGAGGGTTATAGACTCTGTATGTTTCATTGCTGGTATTTGTATCGTTTCTTGTTGAATTGTCTCCTACAACAGTGTTATTTGTAACGTTGCCGTCTTTGTCTATCATAATAACACTTGTATTTGTGTTGTTGGTTGTATTTTCGACGGTGACATTGTCATTAACTGGGGATTGCTCGCTATTTGTAGTCATAATGTATATGCCAACTGCTAAAAGGGCAACAATCAAAATAGCGATTGCAATTAAAATAATATTATTTTTATTATCCATTTTAATCACCTTAATTTAATATTGGTCATCATACTATTTAATATAATTTGTGGAAGTAACACCTAATCGCTGATATCGTAGTCGTCCACTATGCAGTAATTGAATTTAGGATATTTTGCCTTGATTTTTTCAAGAATTTCTTCCTTGACCTTTTGCCTATCTGCGTCAAAGTCTACGATTATGTCAAACATCACCAGGTTCTGTTCTTCCAAAACCAGAAATCCATGAATTTCAAGTATCTCTTCATATGAACTGACAATTTCAGACAGTTCCTTGCGCATATCTTCGTATTTGTCGTTTTTTGCATAGATTCCAATGGTCAGAGCTATTGAAAATTCTGAATATATTTTTCCCTGTATTGTTCTTGTCAAAGTATGGATATCCAATGCAGTTAGTGTATCATCAACTTCAATGTGGACTGATCCTATCATGTCTTCAGGTCCATAATTGTGCAGACTCAAATCATATGCGCCATAAACTCCAGGAACTTCACAAATTGATGATTTGATTTTATTGGAGAGGTCTGAATCGATTCTGGCACCTATCATATGGTTAAGAGTTTCCTTTATCATGTCAATACTTGATTTGATAATTGCAATTGAGATGATGACACCTAATATTCCTTCAAGGGAGATGTGGAAAAATATTGAGATTATTGCCGCAACCAATGTTGATAGGGAAAGTATTGCATCGAAATACGAATCGCTTCCTGAAGCAACAAGGGCCTGTGAGTTAATTTTTTCTCCGACACGTTTTACATATGTGCCTAAAGCAAATTTAACTACTACTGCAACTGCAATAATGATGAGTGAAATGGTAGTGTAATTTGTTATGTCGGGAGTAAATATTTTGGGCCAGGATTCCATAAGTGCGGTGATACCTGCCCATAGAACTATTGCTGACACGATTATGGATGAAAAGTATTCGATACGGCCGTAACCGTATGGGTGATTTTTATCGGGAGCTTTTCCTGCAAGTTTTGTTCCGATAATGGTGATTATTGATGATAATGCATCAGTTAGGTTGTTTATCGCGTCTAAGGTAATTGCTATGGAATTGGTTAGAATTCCAATACTTGCCTTAAAAGCAACAAGAATCAAATTCACTCCAATTTCGATTATACTTGTTTTAACGATTTTTGATTGTCGTGACATAAATAAATATCTATATTTTAAAAATTTAAACCATTCGGTTTTTACCTTTCAAAAATTTTAAATATATTCAATTTTAAATTAATTTCAAGGAGGCATAATTCATGTCAGTATATGATTTTGAAGTTAAAGACAGCGACGGAAACATGGTTTCTTTATCCCAATATGAGGGAAAAGTATTATTAATCGTAAACTCAGCAACCAAATGTGGTTTTACACCACAATACACAGAATTAAATCAAATTTATGCGGAATTCAATGAACAAGGCTTTGAAATCCTTGATTTTCCATGCAATCAGTTTGGAAAACAGGCACCTGGCACAACCGAAGAGATTACTGAGGTTTGTCGTTCCAAATGGCTCGTGCCATACACAATTTTTGAAAAAATTGATGTAAACGGTGAAAATGCGTCTCCGTTATTTGAATACATTAAAAATGAACAGCCATTTACAGGTTTTACAGGCAAGGGTTCAGGTAAACTAAAACTGGTTGTTAAAATGATGGATAGGCATTACAAGGAAAATAATGATATTAAATGGAATTTCACTAAATTCCTGGTTGACCGTGAAGGCAATGTTGTGCGCAGATTTGAACCTACCGAAGACTTAGGGGAAGTAAAAGAGGCCATCGAGTCTCTTTTATAATTTTCATTTTATCTTTTTTTAACTTTATTTTATTCATTTTTTGAGATTTGATGTCATATATTTATTTTTTCATTGAATAATAAACAATATAATAATTTTTTCATAAAAAATTGATTACACCATATACTTGTTTTTGATAATGTTATTGTAAAGAATAATAAATATATATAAACTATTAAAAACAAAAGTAATATTAACTATATCAAGGTGCAAACAAATGTATAAAAAAATATTATTACCTACAGATGGTTCGACCTATGCTGACCAAGAGGTTGAAAGAGTTGAAAAATTAATCGCCGACGACGGTGAAATTATCATTCTATCCGTTGCTGGCAAATTAACTTCAAGTGCCTTTCAGCCTAGACGAAAAGTTCGGAAAGTAAACGAAATACTTAAAAAAGAAGCTCAACAAGCAGTAGACAACATGGCAGCTAAATTTGATGATAGTTTAAATGTTACTAAAATGGTTTTGACTGGTTTTCCGGCTGAAACAATAAAAAAGGTCTCTGAAGAGGAAGGTGTTGATCTAATTGTAATATCCGCATCTGGAAAAAGTGGAATCCATAGGTTTGTCATTGGAAGCGTGGCAGAAAAAGTTCTTAAAAATAGTGATATTGATGTTTTATTAGTTCATAATGATTAAGGTGTTTTATGAAAGCAAAAAGTATTGTAATTTTAATTATCATAATTCTGATTATTGCAGTTGGCGCATTTATTTTCATACAATCAAATTCCCACAATACAAAAGTTGATGTTTTAAGTAATTCAACACTTAAAAATGGGGATGCAGT
>NZ_JBGVFE010000057.1:0-20977 GCF_045120835.1 Methanobrevibacter sp. | reverse complement strand
ATATGCACCCAGTGATTCAAGAGAATATCTCATTCTTGGCGGCATTTTACAAGGGGCACCGAATTCCCTTGTGCATCTCATGCATAGGTTGCATTTTCCAAGAAACAATCCCATTGCATCTTCACTTTCAAGCATGTAAATCTCATTCATTAGCTTGACTTTCATCCGTTCGAATCTTTTCAAAACGAATTCCAATTCCTTTGGGGAAAATTCATGTTCCCTTTCTTCAGGAGAAAAGTCAATTTTAAAAGCAATAATCTTTAATTTATTGTAGGAATTCCACAATTCATCCACGTCAAAATCAAAAGGCGGATAATTCCAATTGTATCCCAACATTTCCTGCTCTTCGATGCAGAGTTTTGAGACCTCTTCAAAATCAACATATTTTTCATAATACTTAGAGACATCTACATCACAAGTGAGTTTCTTTATCTCTGACATGATTAATAATATAAAAATCGAATATAATAAAAGTTTCTATATTTAATATCTAAAGAGCATATTAACAATTAAAATAATCCTTATTTCTATTTAAATAGAAATTGATATAAATATAACTCAATATGCCTCCTACAGACATTCCCATTACCATTCCGGTATAGATTCCAACATCCGCCATATTGAATATGAATGCAAACAATCCGGAAAATAGTATTTCCAGAAGAAATCCTCTTAAAAATGTTAAACTCAGAGATATTGTTCCTTTACCCATCGCCTGGAAAAGATTTCCTGATAGAATACCAAACGGCATCAGCAGCAGGAAGAAACATAAAATATGCAGGCATTCAACAACCCTGTCCGATAGAACTGCAGCATTATTTGAATATGAGAAAATGAAGGACAGAGGCTCTGCAAATACGAACAGGAAAGCACAAATTATTACTGATGAAATCAATCCCAATTTTACACCATAGTTAAGGGCCGTTTTAAAGTTAACCAGATTGCGTGCCCCATAAGCCGCTCCGCCAACAGTCAGGGCAGCCATTCCAATACCGATTAATGGAGCAATACCCATTGCAACCAGCCTCCAAGTTGCAGAATATGCCGCAACAGCGATTGTTCCGGAAAGTATAGATAACCAGTAGTTCATTAGGATTGAAACGAATGAAAGGATGAACTGTTCCAAACTTGCAGGGATTCCGACTACAAGAATATCCTTATATATTCCAAAGTCGGTTTTATATTCGCTCATTTTAACTTCTAAAAAGCTGTCCCTTTTAAAAAACATCCAATACATCATTACAAACATTGGAAGAGTCCCCGATAAGACAGTTGCAACTGCCGCACCTCCAATGCCCCAATTGAAATAATAAATGAAAATAGGGTCCAATATCATGTTTATAACTGCAGTGGCAAGCAGAGGATATGATGCGCGTCTAATTTCACCCTGAGATCTGAAAATGGCTGCCATCATTGCAGGAAGAAATATTGAAAAGATCCCGCCAAGAACGATGCTTCCATAAATCATTGTCAAATCAATAACGTCGGCGGCTCCCATACGCATAAGAATCGGATTTAAAATAATCAGCATGAAAGCCGTGGTCAATACTGTCACTATTATGCTTAGCATTATTGAGTGAATTGCACTATTTCCAGCTTTTTGATATTCTTCAGCCCCAATATGTCTTGCAATTATACTATTCGAACCTGCGCCCAGACCGTTTGCAAATCCGACCATTGCCAAAAATAGAGGAGTCACATAACCGACTGCCGCAAGGGCATCAGGCCCCAATCCTGCAACCCAGACACCATCGATAATGTTGTTCAGCATCATGAATAAGTTAGAGATAATGATAGGTACTGCCAACTTATTTATTGCCTTTTTAGGATGATTAACTATTAATTCTATGTCTTCAGTTGTTTCCTGAGCCACCATATCACCTTACAATATATTGGCAAGGATTGAGAAAATCATCCAAAAATTTCAAATCAACATCTTCAATGTTAATGAACTCATAAGTATCAATTATATTCTTTTTAAGGTTTTTTCCGACTTTTATTAGACCAATGTGTTCGGCAGTGAAGATATGCTTAATCAGGTCAACTGCATTTGTGAATTCCCTTTCCTGTGTGTGGACCAGGAAATCCCCTTTAATATAACAGTTCTCACGACCATATTTGCCGACAAAATTCTCGCAGGCCTGTGTGATGAATACCTTAGGTCCCACATTAACCTTAACGTTATTTAACTTTGATGAAGCCATTTCCAAAAGAATTACGCAGGCATCTACCTCATCACTCCAGTAGTCCGCTTTGAACACATTGAATTCCTCACCATCCAGTTTTCTCTCCAGTGCCTGACAGGTTTTTCTAAGTTGGGGATGAAGAGTGTCCAGTGGAATATCCGGAATGTCAAATTTGAATGCAATCAAATCACTGTTTCTTTTTTTAAATTCGTTTAGAATGTCATTCCTATTTAGATTTTTTTCCAGAGGATAGAAATAATCCTTCTTGTTATCTGAAAACATATAGTTGCGTGCGGATTGGATAAATTCCGCCATCTTATCTAATCTTAATGCAGCACCGACATTGCGTTTTTCATCAGTGGGATCAATGACAATCAGCGGGTCTTTAAATTTTTTAGCTGTTCCATAGTTTTCAATATCAATCTCATGACCGAATTTCCAGTTGATTGCCGCTTTTAGAGTCTCTTCAAAGGTGCCATAATGAATAATCAACAATTCACACAGATAACCTGCAAATCCCCCAACCTTAAACTCTGAACCATAAGTGCCTGTCATTGCCATGAATCTTTTTAAAAGCAAAACTTCGTCTTCCTGATTTTCATTTAAATTAGCTTTAACATAACGGGTATGCAAGATTGTCCTGTCGACTGCTGATTTTAGCTGTTTTCCGTTTTCGATTGCATAGCAGGGAACAATGTCCACTTCACATCCTTCAATATCTGTTGTCACATAAGGATGTGATGCGAAATGATGCTGAGCAGTACTTCCGAACTCATCACAGCATTTATGTGCCAAGTCAAGACCAGTATCCTTTAAATATTTCTTTTCAGTATCCAATGGGAAGGCTATAAAGATATCAATATCCGATTTTCCTTTAAGTGCGGTATTTTTTGCAACAGAACCTACCAATGTCACATCAGCATCAATGCCTTCACTGTCACAGGCATCCTGCAAAAATCTCATTATGTTATTTGATACGCTATCAACATGATTTTTTTCTGCATCTGTTGGTTTGATATCCTTTAAAATAGCTTCATAATCCATATAATCACAATTCAAATACTGTTAAATCTTCATATATCGGCCCTTGAGGGGTCAAGGTTGATTTTTTAAGTGAAATTTTAGAAACTTCCATCTCACCAATTTCAAAATCGCTGAATTCCTCAATGACTGATTTGACTTTGTCCTTGTTTTTAGCTGATTTCATGCGCCCAATGGTCAGGTGAGTTGAGAATTTCTTATCCCTGTCAAATCCTAGACTGACAAATTCCTTATCCAACTTATCATGAAGGTCCCTTATGATTGAATCCTCATCAATACCTACCCAGATAACCTTTATATGATTCCTATTTGGAAATGCTCCGCAGCCCATGATTTTAATATTGAATGCATTGAAATCCTTTAATACATTAGCAATTGCCTCCTCAAGCAAATTCATACCGTTAGTGTCTATATCACCAAAGAATTTTAAGGTCAAATGCAGGTTTGTTAATTCCACATACTTGATTCTTGTGTCAATCTGCTTGAATTCCTTAATAATCTTATTGATTTTAGGTTTCAAATCATCATCCAAATCAATAGCAAGAAATGCTCTTACCTGTGACATTTAAACACCTACTGCTCTATAATTGTCTCATCTATTGCAATTCCAAAGTGTCTGGCATTTGATTCGATGTAGACTTTAACCTTATCTCCAGGTTTTACATCAGCTACAGACAAAGGTTCATCATTCTCGTCAACAATCCTGATAGTCTCGGCATTCTGGAGCAGAGTTCTGATAACTTGACCTTCATACTCCGCTTCAATAAGTATCAAAGGCCTTCTTTCAATCTTGCTTCTTCCGACATAAGCGGTTCTTGTTTCGCCGTCAGTATTGACAATCAATACCTCATCACCCGCTACGAGTTCAGAAAGGTACCTTGTTTTGTTTCCCGGAACCATCACATAAGCCTGAACAGGCCCTGCATTAACTCTGAATGGGCGTGATGCCACATATTCGCTTTCAAGAGATTCGGAATGTACCAGAAACATTGATTTTGAATAAGATCCTATGAGCATTCCTTCTCCAGGTTTCATCATGTCTGTGGTATCTACACATACCCTGTCGCCTGAACCCAATGGCTTTACGTTGGTTACTGTAGCAATCTTAAGTTCATATTTTGCTTGTGATGCCTCAACAACTTCTTGAGCTATCTTTTTAGTTTTATTGAAGTCATTGGCTTCAAAAATTACTCCGTCGGTTCCATGCTCAAGGGTTTCAAGTGCAACACGAGCACCATCAAGGTCACGTACTGCCGCAATTATCTCCACATCCACCTTCTGCAAGTCTGCAATGATGTTTTCAAGTGGAATGATTGTCCAGTCGGTTCCGACAAGAATAATGTAATCGACAATTTCACCAAGCTTAACTGCCAGCTGTTCATGTGCCTTATCAGTGATTATTATATATGCACATACTTTTTTTCCTTCGCTTTTTGCTTTTTTGGCATTTGCAATATCAACTGAATCGGTAAAGTCCTCATTCAAATCTAAAAATCCGTCTCCTTCACCATTTATTCCGACAAGATAGATATCAGCGTCATCACTATTGGAAACTATTTTCACATTTCCCAATTTTCTGATGTTTTCCATATCATCCAGGTCAAGAACATGGTCGATTCCTGACTCCAATGCTGTGGTAATCATTTCTTTTTTGTCTTCCCACACTTCATCGGGAGTTGATATCCAAGCGAATTTATTCTGCATCAAATCACCTATTTCAAGAATTCCAAAGCTTCGTCAACATCAAGGTCATGGTGAACTACTTCTGAGATTGCTCTTGTAATTTTTCCAGGGTTTTCTGCCTGGAACAGGTTGCGTCCAAATGCAACACCAGCACCGCCGACTTCAAGGGAATCCTTTACCATCTGCAACAGATCCTCATCTGTGTCGACTTTAGGACCTCCGGCGATTACTACCGGTACAATGGCTCCTTCAACAACATCTCTGAATGAATCAGGATCTCCTGTGTAGTTGGTTTTTACAATGTCCACTCCAAGTTCTGAACCTACACGTGCAGCGTGCTTAACGAATTCAACGTCGTGTTCATTTTCCACCTTCTGGCCTCTTGGGTACATCATCGCTAAAAGAGGCATTCCCCAGTAATCGCAGGTTTCTGCAATTTCACCTAATTCCTGCAACATCTGACTTTCGGTTTCAGAACCGAGATTTACATGAATGGAAACGGCATCTGCACCAAGCTGGATTGCTTTTTCAACGCTTGTTACAGTTACCTTGTCGTTTGGATCCGGTGCAAGAGAAGTACTTGCTGATAAGTGCACTATCAATCCTATGTCTTTTCCGTAACCACGATGACCCTGTTTTACTATTCCCTTATGCATGAGTATTGCATCTGCTCCTCCTTGGGAAATTTCTTCAACGGTTTCATCCATATCAATGATTCCCGGAATCGGTCCGCTTGATACACCATGATCCATAGGTGCAATAACGGTTCTTCCAGTATTTCTATTGATAATTCTTTCTAAACGAATTTTTTTACCTATCATTTTTAAAACCTCAATTTATAATATCTATATGATGATATATAATATTAATTGTACAAAAATATAGCAGTTGACATTTTTACATATTAGATTTTTTAAAAATAAATAAAAAAAATTAAACAAATATTAATTAAAATTGTATAAAATATTTAGTTATGAAGGTATAAATTAAATACCTTATATAATTTGCAAAATGAGAAATTATTCAGTCATTAAAAATTCAGTGAATAATGCACCCTGGGAAGTGCTTCTAATTACTTGATAACTATCGCGAATATAATATATCAGATATTGTCCGGCATCAGTAATCTCATAATAAGTAATTTTCTTGTTGTCTTTGACTTTTAAATCCCCTTTAATAAGTCCATTGTTTTCCATATCCCTTAAAATAGGATAGATTTTACTTGCAGAGGATTTTTTCAAAGACCCCACATCAATGAGATTTTCAAAGAATATGTCCAATTCCTTCATGATGCGATATCCGTGAATCGGACCGTTTTCCATAATAATCCACAGCATCAAAAAACGTGAAATTCCATTGACGGTATGCTGCACTATCTTGTCTTTTTTAATGAATGATGAATCCAGTGGCTTGTCCATAATCTAACCTAAAATTAAATAAAAATAAAGAAAATAAACTTTTCTCTATTTAGTGTATAATGTAATAAACTTTCACTTTTATAAGTGAATACCTATATGAGAAATCCTCATCAGGCCATTCCCATTTATTGTCATCATATTCAGTAAAATCAGTTAAAACAATCCTTTTACCAGTGTTTCTATCATTCAAGTAAAACTTAGCTTTGAGGATTTTAGTGGATTTGGCCTTTTTCAATACAACTTTAACATCCTGTTCATCATCGTCATATTTAATTTTCAATGATACAGTGTCTTTGCCTTTCAATACTTTTTTGGAATTTGGCTTAAGGGTTACCTTATAGGTTTTCCCCACAAAGATTTTGGAAGTGGTCTTTGCAACATCATAATTTTCATCAGCGGAAGTGATTACTACCTTATGTTTTCCGACTGTCAGGTTTTTTGTATTGAATTTCGCAATGCCATATGAATCTGTTTTGACTACATAGTTTTTGCCGTCAATCTTCAGATTTAACTTAGCATGCCTTATAGGAAGATCATCATCATATAAATCTTCAAGTGCTACAGTTAAATATCCTTTTTTCTTGTATTTTACTGCAACCGGCTTTACTCCTATTTTTGTTTTTATTTTAGACTTGTTTGTGACTTCACCTGTCTTTTTTACATCTTCATTTATAACTTTTTGAGTATTGGTAACCTTTTGAACATCTGCTGAAACCACATCAGTATCAATATCCGTATCAGGCATCTCCAATGCAACAATATCATCATCAGCCGCTGAGATTGCACCAACACTTAGAAATATCGTTATTGCGATAAGTAAAACTATTGACAATCCTTTAAAATTCATTTTTCTTACCCCCAAAATTAACATGAAAAATTCTCATGTCAAATTTTCGATGATAAATTATTATATTTTTATTAATATATAAGTTACTATTAAAAAATTTGATATAATGAACAATCAATCATCATTTTTTAAAGAGGGTGTCCAAAAGTCAAATTCCTTGATTAATGGAGGAATTCCAGAATCATGGTATGAATCAAGGTAACCTTCTTTTGAGACATAATTATCCTCACCACATTCAGCGGAGTTGAAGAATTCCAAAAGGCCACGATTTCTAATTATTGTATGTTTTGGCTTGAATGTAGAAGAATATATATAAAAAACCTTAAAAACAGTATCCGGATGGTATCCTCCTCCCAGATCAATTGCCAAAATATCGCAGGTTTGGACAATCTTATACGCTTCGGCCAAAACTTCATGCCTGCGGACATCACCAGAAATGAAATGCACATTTTCAATATTTTTCATTTTCCCAATCGCTTCTGGAGAATTGTCTATGGCTATGACATTGCAGGTTTCGGGCAGTATTTTAGTGGTGCCTCCAATGTGACACCCCAGTTCTATAACAGTATCCTCTTCATTAATCAAATCCAGGATATCCTTGCGGTATTTCTTAATATCATAGCTC
The DNA here is from genome assembly GCF_045120835.1 of Methanobrevibacter sp. Lineage (GTDB taxonomy): Archaea > Methanobacteriota > Methanobacteria > Methanobacteriales > Methanobacteriaceae > Methanocatella. Next base: position 13,177 of record NZ_JBGVFE010000057.1, on the reverse strand, counting down.
AATTTAATCATAAGTTATCCCAACATTGTTAAGTTCACATATGTGCAGGCCTTCTATATCAAAGTTTTGGAAGGCATCTTCATTTTCTGCAATGGCGAATACAGTATTTCCAAGCATGGCCATGGAACTACCAAAAATATCATCCGATGAGTTAAAATTATCAACTAAATTTTTCACTTCGCCAGACATCAATTTTGTCTCATCGGCAAACCTGTATGAAAAGTCTAAAAAATTTCTAAGGGATGACTTTTCCTCAAAAAATTCCAGATACTTCAATCCCGCATCATATATTACTTGCTGATAGTGAGGATCCTGAATTATGCTTGAGGTTTCAATCCCTCCGAATGTCTTCCAGACTATAGAAGCCTCAGTTTCGAATGATTTTATCTCACCTATTCCTGGAGCGCCTGGACGAGTCCTTAAAACCATTCCTTGACCTGTTTGAGCTATTACATCCCCTAAACCTCCACCAAGATTTACTTCAGACATATGGGCAATCTGACCGCACAATTCAGTTGAATAACCCAAATCCAAATATTCATTCAAGGCAAGTGTCAGACTCAATGCCGAAGCGGCAGAGGTTCCAAAACCTGCTCCAATCGGTAGCTGAATATCCTGTACAATCTTAAAATCAGTATCAATTTCTAAAATTTTTAAAACTTCATCAATTACTGTTGAATCTCCCTGGTTTACATTGAATTTTAATTTATTTGAATGTGAAACAGTTGTTGTAACTCCATGTGACAATAAAATTCCGGCACCGCATGAACCCTTTTTTAGAGAAACTTCATGGTTTTCAATTGTAAAAAAGCCTGTAATGTGGCCAGGTACAAATACTGTATTTGACATATTTTATTATATGTTTTCAATTTAATTAAAATTTTTGACCTATTTCATAAGCCTTTTTAAGCTCCCCTGTTTTGTCATCTGCCTATAGCGCTAAAATTTTCATATTAATAATTAACAAAAAAGAGTCATTATAGTGTGTAAAAATAAGAAATTGAATAGAGAGGTTTATCTCCATTTTAAAAGAATTGAATAATTAATAATTTCTATTTGTTTTTACAGCACCCAAAAAAGAAATTTTTTATCTTTTTAGATGCTGATTTGCTGTTTTCCTTTTCTTTTTCCTGCCTTTCATGCATATGTCTTCTTGCTTCGACCATCTTGTCCATACTGATACCTCAAAGAAATTTAGTCATGCCTAAATATTACTTTGACCGGCATCATATATAAAGCTATTCCTTAATCCAAGCTTCAACCGTATCTTTTACATCATACACATTGGCACCGGGAATTGACAGACCATTTTTAATATCGCCACCATTGCATAATTTTTTCAAATCCCTTTGAGATGAACCAAAGCCAGATCCTTCATGGGTAACGAAAGGTTTGACTGTTTTACCGGTAAAATCCAATTTTTCGAGTTGGGTAAACATCGGCATCGGAAGTGTTCCCCACCAGTTTGGAAAACCTATGTAAATAGTATCATATCCATCAATATCATCTAAAGCATTTTTAATTTCAGGTCTTGCATCATTCTGTTGCTCTTTTTTTGCTACATCAATGCATTGCATATAATCTGCAGGATATTCATTTGCAGGTTCAACTTTAAATAAATCTGCACCATCCAATTCCTGAATATATTCAGCAATTACCTCCGTATTTCCCTTTTCAATGTTTTTAAGTTGGCCTCCAAAGTAGTTTTCACCGCTTCTGGAAAAATAAATTACTAAATCTGTCATTTTTTCACCTCAATATGTTGTCAGTTACAACAATCATAATATTAAAAAAAATAATTAAAAAAATAGTCAAAGGACTATTCTTTAATGGAACGTGCTAGTTCTGCACCTTTTTCAAATGCTTCAGCCAATACGTCTTCATCAGGTACAAACAAAACGTCCAAGGTATCAGTAACTGTAAATCCAGCTTCTTCAAGATCACGTTGGAGTTTTGCAATAGCTCCTCCACCCCATCCTTTGGATGAAAATATCAAAGCGTTTTTCTCGCTGCCTGTTCCTTTGAAGTTTACGCAGTCAAGCCAGTACATCATGTTACCTATTCTAGGGAACGGCTTGTTCATCATGGTAGGTGCACCGAGAGCGATAGCTTTTGAGTCCAAAATATCAGTAATCACATCATCCGGACCGTCTTCCTGCATGAAGTACATTCTGACTTCGACACCTTCACTCATGATACCTTCAGCTATCTGATATGCAAGCTTTTCGGTTGAGTGGTGCATTGTGTCATAGATTACAGTGACTTTGTCCTTGCATACGCCGGATGCCCATTCTGAGTATTTCTCAACGATAGGTCCAGGATTGGTCCAGATTTGACCGTGGCATGGTGCAATCATTTTGATTTGCTCCAAAAGTCCATTGTCGGTTAGCTCCTGAAGTTTCATCCTAAGCATTGGTGAGCCCAGGGTTACAAGGTTTGCATAGTATTTACGTGCCTCTTTTAAAAGATAATCCATTGAGTAATCCTTATCGAATCTTTTGGAGTGACATACATGCTGTCCGAATGCATCATTTGAGAATAAAATTCCCTCTTCAGCCAAAAATGTGAACATGCTGTCCGGCCAGTGAAGCATTGGCGCTGAGACGAACTTCAATGTTCTGCCGCCAATATCAATTTCATCACCAGTAGCAACCGCATTTATTTCCAGATCAGAGAAATTATGATATTGCGCTTCCAAAAAGTTAATACAGTTTTGTGATGCATAAATTTCAGCATCAGGATTGTATTTGTTAATAGTGTCTCTTAAGTAAGTTGAATGATCCATTTCAGAGTGGTTTTGCACAAACACATCAATCTTGATGTCCTTACCTTCTTGAGCAAATGCATCTTCAATTCTTGCATCCAATTGATTTTGCAATCCTGTATATGCATTATCAATCAGTACAGTTTTTTCCTCTCCAAATACCAAATATGCATTGTAAGTGGTACCAGGAATACCATATCCGTGGAAAGTTCTGCTGTTCCAGTGGATAACTCCTACCCAATATACACCATCAGTTATTTTTACGGCTTTTGCTTTCATATTATAACCTCAAAAATATTTTAAGTTATATAAATATATATTCTAGGTATTATATAAATTATCACATGACAAAAAGAATCGATTTACATATGCACAGTTTATTTAGTGATGGAGAATTATTGCCCTCTGAACTTGCAAGAAGAGCCTTGAAACTTGACCATGAGGCAATAGCTATTACAGACCATGTCGATTGGTCAAACGTTGACACAATACCTGCAATCCAGGATGCAATTGATGACATCAATGCAAACTGGAACATTACTGTCGTTTTGGGTGCTGAAGTTACCCATGCTCCATGCGAGTCAATCGACGGCATTGCCAAAAGGGCCAAAGATTTAGGAGCTAAAATCGTTGTTGTTCACGGTGAAACATTAAATGAACCGGTTACTCCCGGAACCAACCGTGCCGCCGTTGAATCAGAACATGTCGACATATTGGGCCATCCTGGTTTGATTACAAAAGAAGAGGCAGAAATCGCCCTTGAAAATGATATCTATTTAGAGATTTCCGCCCGTAAGGGTCACTGTTTGGGAAACGGCCATGTTGCAAGCATTGCACGTGAAGTCGGAAACAAGCTTTTGGTAAACACTGACACACACTCACCCGACAACATCATAACCTTTGACAAGTCATACCAGATTGCTTTAGGTGCAGGATTGAGCCATGAAGAAGCAATGAAAGCCATTGTAGATAATCCTCGAGAGCTACTTTCCAAAAAAGGAATATTATGAAGGCATCAAAACTGTTGAAAATCATCAGAAAGGACTTGGAAAACTATCCTATCGATTATTTGAAAAACAAGATTACCGATCCGAGATACAGGGACCCGTTAACTAAAAAACTTGCAAAGTACAATTCCGGCGTTTATGATGAGATATATTCAACAGAAATTGCAGAGGATTTTGAAATCAATGACAAAGTGATAAAAAATATACGCTCGGATATCGGATTTTATTTCGACAGGTACGCAGGCGGAGACGACATCAATAAACGTTTCACAGAAAACATCTCACTATACCTGGCACTGATTGCTAAAAAGCCTCTTCACCCATTCAGTCTGGACAAAAAGGACGATGTTTATTTTGATGAAGGAAATTATTACTGCAAAACACGTATAACCGCAATCCATGATGAAAGGTCTCTTTGCAGATACTGCATATGTAAAAATGTCAGCTTTCAGATGATGTTTTGAATTCCTCATAATCCCTTGATGATAAAACATCCAAAAAGAACTTCTTTTTTATCGGACCCAATTGGTCAAGAAAGTCCCAGTAATACGGGCCCATTTTAATTTCTTCGTAGTCCTTTTTAATTAAATCGAACATGTGAGGTTTGCATTTTAATGGCATGTCCCTTAATGCAAATCGAGGACCATTAATTTTGTAGGCAAGCAGGTCAAACTTATATGCATCATACCATCCATTTTCAATAAAGATGTCCATTAACACCTGGCCAGCCCTGACGGTGTCGAAGAATTTCTCATCAACCACATGAGTTATTGACTCATCATGCTTTCTTCTGTAATACAGATGCCTTTTGATAATTGAAATCCTTTTAGCCTTAAGATAGACATAGTAAAAGAAAGGCATATCCTCAAAGAATATTCCCTCGGGAAATCTGGCATCAATACTTCTTAAGAATTCCCGATTATAAATTTTTTGACAAACCCCCACCGACAAATCAAAAATGGAACCTGGAGTTTGGCTAGGTTCAAAAACCCTATCCTTGAATGAATCGTCAAATGACTTCAGGCTAAACCAATCGTTTTCATAGACTTCGCCGTTATTGTAGTTGATCATCTGAAAAAAAGTCAAGTCGGTATTGTTTCTAGAGGCCTCGCCATAGGCGATTTCAAGCAGATTTTCGCTGTACCAGTCATCTCCATCCAGAAATGCAATATAGTCTCCAGAAGCAATATCCAAGGCATTGTTACGAGAAGCGCCAGGACCCTGGTTAGTCTGAAAAATAGTCTTAATTCGTGAATCATCAAATGAGTTAATAATCTCTGAGGTAGCATCAGTTGAACCGTCATCGACTATAATTAACTCAAAATCATCGAGGGTCTGATTCAAAACGCTTTCGATAGCTTTTTTAATATATTTTTCTTCGTTATATACTGCCAGAATAACAGAAACTTTAACCATAATATCCTGATTATTTCTAAAATAATTGAATGTTAATCACTTTTTGTTTGCGATTATTATTTATTCGCTCTTGACTGCTTCATCAATGTAAAAGCTTCCAACAAATCGAGATCTTCCTTAGTTGTGATTTTGAGATTATACTGATTGGATTTAGACAGGTAAAGCTCACGGCCCATCAGATACATTAATGTTGTGGTATGAGGCTCAACCTTATCGATCAAGTCCTTTTCAATTGCTTCCTCATATAGTTGTGTCACATAGCTAAACTTAAATCCCTGAGGAGTGTTTAGGATAAGCACCTCATCCCTGTCAATCCAGTTGAGTGACTTGTCCCCATCATTACTTCCCAAAAGCAAAAGGGAAGACATTGCAGGTGAGGAATTACCATGCTTTTTGGCGACACGAATGGAATCACTGATAACGTCTGCACTTGTAAACGGGGAAGCTCCATAGTGAACCAGAACAATGTCATCGTCATCCAGCTTTCCTTTCAGGTTGTTTATTCCGTTTATGACGGAATGCTGAAAATCAGCACCACCTTCAGTAATCCATTTGACCTTATCGAGATTATACTCTTCAACCAAACCTTTCAAATAATCGATGTGGCTTTTTACGCAAACCACTTCAATCGCATCAATTTCCGGATGGTTTTGGAATAATTCAATTGTATAAACTAAAACGGGTTTTCCTAAAACCTCAACAAATTGTTTTGGCCTGTCTGCCCCCATACGAGTGCCTACACCGCCAGCTAAAATAATCGGTACGTTCATAATTTTATACTCCTTAAAAAAAAAATAATATGAAAGAGGAATTAATTAGAATGCCAAATCATAATTCCTTATAACTTTCTAAAACATCATCAATATGATCTTCAATATATCTAAATGAGGTCAAAAGGAAGAAACCATTTTCTTCACCCATACTTGCCCTGAATAAAGGCCAACTGATCCAGTAAAGAGCGGTTACAATTGACTGACCCATTACATGTCTGTGTTCCAAAGGAGTCAATTCGCGTCCATAGTATTCCCTTAAAATGAATTCAATGGTTTCATCATCAAAATCATATCTGGTTATAAGGCCGCAGATATCATTTGCAGGGTCATTAACGCTTGAATACTCCCAATCAATTAGGAAAAATTCTCCTCTGGAAGTAGGAAGAAGATTAGGGTAATAAATGTCATGATGGCTGACAACCAAATCGATGCCGTATTTTTCTCTTTCAGCCTTAACGAGTTCATCAACCTTGTCAATCTTATCGAACATGTCCTTGAACTCTGCAAACAAATCTCCTTTTGTTGCACAGGCAAGTTTGATTAATTTTTTACCTTCTTTTACTGTATCAAATTCCTGAATTTCATCGGTTACAGGAATTTCCTGGGTTTTGTGGATGGCATCCATCAGCTGACGGCGATGATCATCATTGAACAAATCAAACTCAACAATATCATCAATGAAATAGGAAATTTTCCATCCTTCAGGGTCGATATAAATCAGAGAGTCGTCAATGCCTAATTTTTTAGCGTAGTTTTGTGAGTAAACCTCATTGCTTCTTTTTGAATAGTATTTGTCACTTCCACCGGGATGTCTGTAGACATAATCAATATCATTTACTGTGAACTTGAAGGAAACGTTTGTGAATCCTGCGTTGATGATTTCAATATTGTTGATGTCATTTGGATGGCATTCAAAGACCTGACAGATATTTTCAACGATTTCAGAATCAACATTCAATAGGAAATCTGAATCGAAATCCCTAAGGTCATCAACGCTGTCGAATTCCAATATTGAACCTTCCTCAAACTCTTTTACGAACAGTGTAAGTTCATCAATATGCTTTGTGTAAAAGTCTTCCCAAAACATGTTGGTTATGCCAAAGTCATCAATTTCGGCTTCCAGAAGTTCCCTGAACTTTTGTGAGAAGTTTTCGTTGAAATAGGCATGACCTATCATTGCCTGAGAATCGCTGCCTCCCATGTGGCATTTGGTTATGACTCCCGCATCGGAATAGTCGATGGAATACTCCCTGAAATTGCCGGTTAAAAATGTTGAGGCACGGTAAGACTGATTCAGCTCGTTATCCTCAATGAACGGATTTTCTAAAAAGTAGTGATCGGCACAGCATATGAAAGTATTTTCCAGGTATTCACGAGCCATATACATGGAATATATATTTCCAAACTTCATATAAGTGTTATTTGTAACCAGTTTAACTTCAGGATATTTTCTTTCAAGATAAAAGAATTTTTCTTCCATATATCCTATAACAACAATAATGTCTTCAATTCCAGCTTCAATAAGCTGTTCAATTTGTCTTTCGATTAAAATTTCACCCTTTACACTGAAAAGACCCTTAGGTTTTTCATAGGTAAACGGCGCTATACGATTAGATTTACCAGCCGCTAAAATAATTGCATTTTTTTTAATAAAAATCACCCCGATTTTATAATTATTTTGGAATTAATTTTATATATATTTATTTACTCGTTAATTGGAAAAATTTGCTTTAATCATATATTTGAAAATGATTTTAAATCTAAGTTATTCTTTCATTGAGATAATAATAACCAATAGAGTGAACCTTTCTATAATTATCATCTTTATATGGCCCTTCAAACGTGATGACATAATCATACTTGTCTGGGTCTAATTCATCAACATCTTCACCTAATTTATCTATATCCTTATTTAAATACCATTCAAAATATCTTATATCCCAAAGGGTTATTATCTCTTTTGATTGATAATCCGGGTCATATTCTTTTATGAAATCACATAATTCAATTATCTGCACACCATTTTCATTAACTTCAACTGTATTAGTAAAGTTAAATGCAAAGAATAAACAGACAATAATAAATATTATTGGAACGGCCTTAGACAATTTAATTCTGAAATCTGATTTAGAAGCAATGGATTCTTTATTTAATTTTTTTAGTAAAGTGTCATTATCATCAAAACCATCACGAATAAACTCACAGATATAATCAAAAGAATATATTACAAGATATACAAAACCAGGAAATGCCGGTAGAATATACCTAACACATTTTATATCAATGAATGAAACTACAAGGAAATAGAATAAAAATAATGCAACGCATAAAATTGAAAATGAAAATTTATCTTTATCAATAGGCAATTCTCTCATTAAAGACATTAAGATAACAAATACTGCAAAAAAACAAATTATAGCATATAAATAAGTAATTTTAAATGAAAAACGTGCTAAGATTATCAAGAAAATCATGGAAAGAATTAATATCCCCCTTGAATAATTGTTCCTATACTCCAATTTTTCTAAATTATTTTTAAAGAAATTAATATTTTTAAGACAGTTGATGCCTTTTAGAATTAATCCAGAGGCTAAAATACCCATAATTAAATATGCCAAGAATGACGGTTGTTTGAACTTTTCTAGAAATACTTTTCCGAATACAATATGATTACAGGACAATAATTTTAAAAAATGTTTAACAAAAAACCATTTATCCGGTTTAAAGGCAGCACCTACATGGTCATGATATCCTCCAAGTGAACCTTGAGCAAATGAAAAGTACCCTATTTGCACATTATGGGACAATAAAACCTGGAAAACAATCATGAATATTGAAAATGATACGCCAACAGCAAGCACCATCCATTTTAATTCCCTACTTTTAACGAATGAAATTATTTTGCTTTTAAATGCTCCCCTATCATGGAACAAACACTCTATTAAATTAATCACATCGTACTTTTTGAGAATATATAGAATTATTAGAATAAAAATAAATGCATTCGTAAATCTGATAAAAAAGGAAATCGAAAATGAAATTGCAACCAATATATAATATTTAGGGTCTTTATCAACTGCAGCAATCGTGAAAACCAATGTCCACAATAACATTGCAACAGCAGGAACATCCAACATACCATTTGCATAATAAAATAATGTTAATGATAAACTACTGTATAGGATTGATCCTGAAAGGGATAACAGCGGAGTGAACACTCTCCTTAATAGCGTATATAATCCAAATATTCCAACAATACCAAAAAAAGCACTTACATATATAATTGCATATGCATTGACATATCCCAATCTAAAGAATAGTGATGTTAAAAACAGAATCACTGGAGAATTTTGAATCCAAACAGGGTCTGAAATATGATTTACATTTAAATCCGCTAAATCTAGGGCTCCGGCCAAATAGACTGAAACATCAGAACTGAAAGCGCCACGACCCATATGGAATTTAGTCATTATTACTGTTAAAGCTATGCTAAAACAGAATAAAAAAATTAAATATTTCTTATCATCTGCATTCAAATTAATGTCATTCAAAAAATTCTTAAAACTCATAAATATTCCTAATCAACAATTTTCTAAAAAAGTTAATTGCAATCATATTTAACGGATAAATCTTAATTAAATTAATAATTGCATATGCATTTAGTCTTATTTTTAATTTAATGTAATATATATTTTTTGAAAAAAATACTGAATACGGACAAAAATGGGATTAAAAACTTTCTAAAGAGTAAAATTCACTTTTTAAATAAATTGGAAATTTTTCTAAAGATTTCAGTTTTTTTCGAACTTGAAGAATTCAACATTGAGGCATTTAATTTATTATTTTTTTCAAGTTTTCTCTCATCTTTGGACAATTGATCAATTTCATTTACAGTTGCATTGAATAAAACATTTTTCATCAACTCTTCCCATTTATATCCTGTGCTTGAAGTTGAAAAATTATTTTTAATCTTTTCACGAGCATTAATCCCCAAATCAATAGCAATTTGTGGATTATCCAATAATCTTATCATTTCATTGGCTAATTGGTCAATATTTCCCTTTTGAACTATTATTCCATCCTTTCCATTAGTTATGACATCTTTAGGACTGTATTTGAAATCATAACATATTACAGGTGTTGCATTTGCCATAGATTCCAATAGCGCAAGTGGCAAACCCTCATGTTTTGAAATAATTAGGGTGCATAATGATTTCTGCATCTCAACATTAACATCAGCCAAAAATCCCTTGAAAAATACATGATCTTCAAGATGCAATTGCTCAACTAATTTTTTTAACATTTCCAGCTCGGATTTTTCATTATCGGTTAATGCTCTTCCATAAATTTCCAATATTGCATCAGGTTTTGTATCACAAACTATCTTGAATGCGGATATCGCATCAGCAATTTGTTTTTCAGGAGAAATTCTGGAAAATATTCTGATTTTATTGACCTCTTTAGAAGCCAAATCAGTCTGCAATAATTCATCTGGAATAAAATTGGGTATTACAGTAAACTTATCCTGATGAAGTTCATTGATCAAATCATCTTTTACCTCATTTGTTAAAACAACAAGCGTTTCCAAATCATTTAAATGACTTAAATGATTTATTCTTGGACTGATATAATCTATAGGCTCATTATCTAAAACATATGGATTTCCATGCATTACTCCAATTTTATATACATCCTCTTTAACTCCATTCATGTTATAATAATGAGAAGTGCTGTCACAGAATAAAAACGGTTTATCCTCAATCGAACAGATCTCATCCATAAAATAATATAGAAAATCATTAATTTCTCTGAATTTAATATACTTATCAGAATTTCTATCATGTAAAATAAATCTGTCTCTACCCTTTTTTCTTTTAGTAATTAAATATCTGAAACCATCACGAGTAAAAAATTCTTGCTTAAAATTTTTCTGAAATTTTCTATAAACTAAAACATTATCGATGAACAATTCAGATTTAACAATTGTATCAAACAACTGATTTTCATAATAATCAATAGTAATCGACCTATCATTGTTTTCAGTTATTTTAATAAATAGATTATCATCATTTTTTAAATCTTGAAAATCAGTATAACTGCAATCATCATCTAAACAATTCTTTTTAGAATAATACTCATAAACATTGATGAAATTAACATTTCGTGACAAAACTCCTGACTCATGAAACATGTCCAAAATAAAATCAAAGTTTTTTATTAAATCAAAACTAACTAAATTTACGCAATAATCCTTACCTGCCAAATAATTAGCACGTTTAAATATAGAATTGGTTATTCCTCCAAATTCTATATTAAAATCCTCGAAAATAAAAAATAATTCTTTATTTTTAATAATATTTTCTATTTGACTTTCATATTTCAGGCTCATTTAATCACACTAATTATCTTTATTATTTTTAAATAAATTTAAAATATTTCAAATTTACCGTGCTTTAGAGGTAAGAATATCATTCTTTTTATTTTTCAATTTAGTTATCTTTTTAATTAATTTCTTATTTTCCTTTTCAAGACGTTTATTTTCATTTTTTATATTAAAAATCTCAATTTTCAAATCAAATTCCATATGACTTTTTGAAAAGATAAAACTCCTAAAAATATAGCGATATCTATTATCTAACTTATCCAGGATATCACGTTCATATTCCTCTTCAAAATCTTTAAAATCATGATTTAGTTTAGTGAAAAACTCCTCCTTAAATTCCAAACCAACATCAGAATATCTAATTAAACCTAAATCTATCTTTTTTTGAGCCAATCCGACTTTCAATTCCTCATAAACCCCAACTTCTTTAGCTAAACTAATAATCCTATTTAAAATTATTATTGAATCCGCAAATTTTATAGTTTTTGTGGTTGTGATTGAATTCGATCTGATTCTTCTGTTGTATAGGTGTTTATCATAGATTGAAACTTTTTTAGCTTTAATAAGGGCATTTGCAAAAAATAAATTATCTTCAAAGATTAGGTTTTCGGGAAAAGTTAAGTCTTTTATTAAATCCTTTTTAAAAAATTTTCCTGATGCTGAAACAGCAAAATTTAAAACATTTGCCCCAATTTCAGAAAAATTGAAAATTTTACCATACCAATCCTTTAAAGATTCCATTTCATAATATTCTGAAGTGTACTTTTCTCCAGTTTCATCATCGAAATTCATTAGTTTAAATACCAATAAATCCAAATCGTCCCTTTCAGATATGGTATAAAGTTCTTCAAAAGCAGTTAACTCCAAATAATCGTCAGAATCCATAAAATAAATATATTTGCCTTTTGATATTTTCATACCATTATTACGAGTAATTGAAAGACCACTATTGTCTTGACTGAAAACAGATATCCTGTCGTCCAATTTTTCATATTCATTTAGAATATCTAAGGAACTATCGGTTGAACCATCGTTAATGCAGATTATTTCAATATCCCTAAATGTCTGATTAACTACGCTGTCCAAGCATTCTCTTAAATATTTTTCAGTGTTGTAAACCGGGACAATAACAGAAATCTTAACCAAAAACAATCTCTCCATTTAAAGGTTTGAATTTAAAATTGAATAACACTTTTTCATAACTCGTTTATTGATTAACCTGTTTTTCCAGACAGGATAATTCTCAAGGGTATTCATTGTATTTTTTATAACGACTTCGGTTGGATTAATCTCAAAGTTAAATACGAATTTTTCTATTTTATACTTCATGAATTTCTCTATAAATCTTAAATTGTTGGCCAAGTATTTTCTATAGTTTGACTTGAAGTCGTCAAATGAATAGGAGTAAACCACCAATAAATACTTGTCAATTATATCATCAGTAATTGCAAAGGTATCATATATATTGAATGTCAAGAATTTCTTGTTTGCTTTAATGTAAAATTCTTCAGAGTCCCGTTTAATAATAAAATAGAAATATGCTGGAACAATGAATCTCACATAGTTAAAATCACATTCATCAAAAGTCGGATTTTCTATACCGAACATCTCATCAAATAGTTCATAAATCTCTTCATTATAGATGCATTCGTCCCTTGTTAAATACCTGAATAAATGAATTTTATAGAAATCTGACAAATCCTTAAGACCTCCGTCAGCCAATATATCACAGGTATCCTTAAAATGTTGGATGTATCCCCTTAGCTTTTCAGGAGTGTTAATTTTATTTTCAGCACCTCCTGCAACTAGAAAGTGATGACCGTATAAGCTTACG
>NZ_JBGVFE010000056.1:0-2914 GCF_045120835.1 Methanobrevibacter sp. | reverse complement strand
GTTGACCGGATGGTCCTTTACCATCTCATATGTTTTGACAACAAGCTTGTTTAAGATGTCAGCGGTTTTTGCCGCTTCGGGAGTATCGTCAAGTGCCTTTACCTCTTTAGGTTTGTTGCCTTCAACCTTAGGGTCTGCATCGCTTACCTTGTCAGACAATCCTTCTCCCCTAAGCACCAGAACTGCCCTGTGACCTGTGGACTCCTTGAAGATAATCTTGATGTCCGGATAGTCCTCAAGAACCATTGTGTTTAAAACATCCACGATTTCCTTGGTGCCCTCCTTGATTCTGCCGGCACGCCTGTCGGTTACGATTAGATCTTCATCGGCAGTTGAGAAATTGCATCTGAATGCGATGTCGCCCGGCAGGACGTCCACGCCGACACCATTTGCCTCGAATGGCCCCCTTCCAGTATATACCTCATAAGGGTCATAGCCTAAAATTGACAAGTGTGCGGTGTCACTTCCAGGAATAATTCCCGGAGCAATGGAATCCATAATGCCAGTTATCCCTTCTTCAGCCATCTTATCCATATTTGGAGTGTTTGCAGCTTCAAGAGGAGTCTTATTTCCTAATTCTTTAATTGGACGGTCCCCCATACCATCCATAATCAATACAATACCTTTCATCAAATATCACCATTTAAATATTCATTATTAATTTTATAATTTGACAGTTAAATAATTTGTTTAAAAAAAAGTTAGATAAGTAAAATTCCGACAATTGCTCCCACAATTGTGGCAAGTAAATTTACATGTTCATTGTTTATTAGTCCCCTATTCTCAAACAGGGCTCCCAGAATACTGTCCATAAAACAACCGACTGTACCTGAAATGATTGAAACCATAATTGCAGACAATGGACTTGGAACTATGCCCAGCAGATATGCGGCTACACCGATTATTGCCGCTCCGACAATTCCCACAGCAGTTCCCAAAACAGACACTGCACCGTTGGTTCCCGGATCAACACTTTGGAATGTTGTAATCAAACGAGGATGCTTATCCAATACTCCGATTTCAGAAGCTAGAGTATCTGATGTTGCTGTTGCGATTGCACCGATGAAACCTCCCACAAAGGGCAGGTAATATCCTCCGAACGCAGCCATGAAACAGGCGACAACACCGTTTGAAATAACGTTCTTGCTTGTTCTTCTTCCTTCAAACTGGCCAAGAGACCTTTTGTATTTTTTGGAGTACTTTGTTGCAAGAAGGGACATCACTAAAAATAAGACAATTAAAAGCAGCCAGTTGATTCCTGCCGAAAATATGATTACAATACCCATTACAATCATGACGGCCGAACCGAACATGTCCAAGGATTTTCTCTGATATGTAATAAAACCCAAAATAAAGAGAAGAACTACATATACCCAATTAATCATAGCTTGCATTTTAACACAATCCCCTTGATTAAATATATTGTCGACAATTATATAAAAATATTATCATGAAACGGACCAAATTTTTCCTATCGTTTGCTTGAATGTAGAGTTAATTATATTAAATATTTTATGGCAACTATAAAAATGCATTAATCGTGCATCATTTTAATAGAATTAAGAAACTGAATTGATAAAAATTATCAGATAGATATATATTAAAAAAAATAATTTGGAGGGTTTGATTGATTTCACCCTCATTTCACTTTAACTTTTCCTTTTACAATGTTTGTACTGTACGCAGCAGAGTACTTGTACTTCTTGCCTTTCTTGAGCTTTTTGGTAACTTTCTTTTTGATAGTGACTTTTGCAATACCTTTGGAATTGGTTTTTGCAGTGTATTTTTTGCCTTTGAACTTGAAGACAATCTTTTTGCCGCTTATTGCTTTGCCATTTGTCCACTTAAGTTTGGCCTTAAGAACAAGTTTCTTGCCTTTCTTGACTTTAACAGTCTTTTTAACCAGCTTGAGAGTCTGTTTAACGATTAGGCTGTTTGTCACCATTGTGTTTTTATATTCTGCAGTGACGCTGAATTCATCAGGATTCAGGTTGATTAGAAGTCTTGCGTATCCGTCCTTGTCAGTCTTACAGGAATAGTGGATAGTGTTGACATAGATATCGACGAATTCACCAACGCCTACAGGTTCACCATCATCCCCGATTGCAAGTACAACATATCTTGTACCGTCGAGATAGTCCATTGTAATGTCCTTGTTTTCAAGCAGACGTTTTACGATTGTGATGTTGCTTGTTACCTTCTCACCGGTTACCGGGTTAAATACGACCACATCATAAACGCCGACATCAAGGTGTGAATCTGTCAGGTATCCTATACCTTTTCCATCTGTTGTGACTGTGTATGTCTTGCCGTTGACTGTGAACTGCACATCCGCATTTACCAAAGGAGTTCCGTCCTTATTGAGGAATCCTGCCTTGTAATCATATGGGCTGTTCCAACCACGTTTGATAGGATCGGCAACGATTGACCTGAATACGGTAACATTTGTTAGGAATGTTTCAGGATTATATTTGCCGTCTCCGCTGTAGGTCACATTGATGCTGTGTGTTCCTTCGCCGACTCCAGGAATCGCAATTGTGTTTTCACCGCCAGTGACATTTACCACATAGGTAGTATTGTTGTCAAGGACAATGGTTACGTTACCTGTTGCATCATCCGGAACAGTTACCTTGACTATTACGTCTCCTCCAACAGTTGCATTCTGAACTTCAATAGTAGTATTTCCTGAAGCTTTGGATGCATCAAATGAAGTTTTAGTGCTGTTTGAAAGGTATTTCTCATCACCGAGGTAAGTGACAACAACATCATAAGTGCCAGATTTTATAACAGGCACGTCAACTGATTTTTGACCGCTTGTTAAGTTGATGCCATATTCTGTGCCGTTCACATTAACGATCACGTATCCTGTTGCATCGTTTGGAAGGGTTACCTCAACGGTTGAGAATTGGCCTGC
>NZ_JBGVFE010000055.1:0-2635 GCF_045120835.1 Methanobrevibacter sp. | reverse complement strand
TCGCTATTTTAAATTGTACATTTTCTTTAAAATCTTTTCATACGGAATCTCGAGTTCGCACCACGGACATGTTACACAACCATCTTTATAAACATCAAAAATATGAATGGTAATGGGATTGCCGCATTCGAAACAACTGAAGGTGGTATAGAAATCAGCATATAAGTCATCAAATTCATCGTTCTTGTCATTATCTATATTTCCCTTTTGACTAAGATGTGCTATTTTACTTTTAGTAGAACCTTCTGGGAATACAACATACATTTTACCTTTGCAACGCTCATCAGACGAATTTTTATTCACACAAAGGTGCACAGTAGCATTACCCTTTCCTTTATTTGGATATGCAAAACAAAATGTATTATCATTTTCAAACAAGAAAGAAATTTCCCACTCAGAATTGCTTTTTATCTCGAATGGTATAATAGAATACCCTTGTTCAAGTTCTATAGAGAACTCCCCCTGGTTGATTATTGTCAGATTCACATCATCAGCAAATACCACTTCTGCTTGAATGCTATCACTATCTTCATCACTACATCCACTAAATGTAACGCTGCAAGCAAGCATTGAAACAAACAATGCTATTGCTTTTAAAGATATTAAATTCTTCATACCGCTTTGATTAATTTGATTAAAAATATTCATTCATACTCTCTTTATACATGTTACCGTAGTATTCTACATTATATACAGTCGCATGTGAACCGACAGTGCTTCGTGCCAGTTCATAATAAAGGTCTCGCAAAATTATATCTGGATTTGAATCTACAGTCTCTTGAAACCCTCTTGTGAATCCGTTTGACAGCCATATTCCCATATCAGGGTCTCGCATATCGGCTTTTGAGGTCTCGACAGCATTGGCTGCCGTTATAAATAAAACACCCGGAATACCTTCACACGCCTCACCAATTGAACCGCTATAACAAGCATCCATCGACCAAAGCATTTTCCGGTATGTCATAGATTGGATTAAATCGGCAATCTGGTATCCATGCACAACCTCATCGCTTCCCCACGCAAGTCTGTTCTTTGATCCATGACCACACCAAAAGACCACTACATTGTCGTGTTCATCAGGAGTAATGACTTCGGGATGTTTTTCCGACTTCTGCCCTGTCAAAATGGGTTTCAAATCCGAGATTTTTATATCCCCAATCTTGTAGTCTACAACAGCCCCCTCATAAACATTCTCTCCATTCGGTCTTACCCTGACCACACCGGGGTATATATTGCGGGAATCATAGGCAATGTTGTCGGCAATTATCAGTATTATATGGTCATCGTCATATCCGTGACGCTTCAATAGCTGATACATAGCCAGAGCGTCAGCCTGATGTCTATAATATGCCCATTTATCAGACGTACCGATTACCACAGCCCAGTTTTCCCCTGAATATTCAGGATATTTTCGGTCTTCTTGACTACTGCTGAATTGTTGGTATTTCTGTTGCTGCACATCCCATGCTTGCAAAGTCGATGTTGTACGCTGCCCACCGTCGGCAGACAGATACTCTAAAGTAAAGTATTGCCCATCTCTCAATATCCAATGCGAGTAAGTAGTATTCAGTACACTTGAGTGATGCCTTTCGTCAAAAGTCCAGTCTCCGGTTACACCTGAAACATCAGGCCTACCTCCTGCCTGCAACATTACGAAAGTGTCGTGCATATCAGCCGGCAACCAACTTCTATTCCACGTTTCACGCCCTTGGACAAGTTCAAGAATGCCATTGTCAGGGTCTTCCGCATCAATACTCAATGCGAGCGTAAGCAATGATATGGCATCAAATAAATGAGCCTCTCCGTTTGACGGCTCACAACCAAATTTTACATTGTATGCAGTACTGAAGCCACTAGACGGGGATGCACACGGGGAGAGTCCTTCGTAAGTTAAATTCTTTAACCGACCTGAAAGATTGGGCGAATTCATTATATCGGAGCATAACACCAAAGGAAATTTGAAATTCCTTGATTTTTCCTTTAACGCACCAATCTCCTCGTCAAATGCTATTGCAAATCTTTCTTTAGAGAGGGCTAGAAGAAGATGGTCGCCATACTTGAAATTGGAAGCCACAGTATTTGCAGCAGATTTAACCTCACTCTCCGAGGAGCAGATAAGGATATCCTTAACGTTAATTCCCAACTCTTCTGCTTGATATGCGAACCAATCACTGAAACTTTTCCCGTAATCATCATCGCTTGCTATCAAACTGACATTCCAACTCTCTGATAGTATGGCTTGGGATAGCATAAGTTCACACTGGCTTATATCTGACTGGGTAAGATTCCAGATGTTATTCACATTGGCATAGATTCTTTGAACTTCGGCAGATGTTGCAATAGGCAGAATCAATGTCTTTCCACTCTTTGCACAAAGTTCGGCAGCCGTATGAGCTTTCTGTGAACTATACGGGCCAATTATTGCAACGAAAGAATCGTCATTAGAAATATTCTTAAGTTGCGTATCAATCTCAGGAGAGTTCTCATCAAACCATTGCAACGACAACTTTACCTCTTCAGGCAATCCGGCTTGTGCCTCTGCTAGATTATCCAAAGCCCATTGGGCTGTTCTAGTCCACGCCTCTTGCCTCTCCTTCGGCATTACGACTGCTACTTTATATGTCTTGACTTTATG
>NZ_JBGVFE010000054.1:0-19406 GCF_045120835.1 Methanobrevibacter sp. | reverse complement strand
ACCTGATTTATCAAAACCAGAATTGAATTTCCCCAAAGATCAAAATATTCAGTTTGGTGTTGAATATTCACCAAATTCAAGACCTCCAGTAATAGGTAAGAATCATACAATCAGATCCAATTCAATTATCTATAATGATGTCGTCATCGGAGATAATTTCAGAACAGGTCATAATGTGGTTATAAGAGAGAATACCAACATTGGGGATGATGTTTTAATTGGAACCAATACAGTTATCGAAGGGGATGTAATTATTGGAAATGATGTCAGCATTCAGTCTAATGTTTATATTCCAACCAATTCTGTAATTGAAGATAATGTGTTTATTGGACCTTGTGCTTGTTTTACAAATGATAAATATCCTGTAAGGATAAATTATGAACTTCAAGGACCTAAAGTTAGACGTGGAGCTTCAATTGGAGGTAACACCACTTTCTTGTCAAATGTTGAAGTTGGTGAAGGGTCTATTGTGGCTGCCGGAGCTATTGTGATACATTCAGTTCCACCATTCTACTTGGCTATTGGAACACCTGCCCGTATCAAGCCTCTTCCGGACCATTTAAAAGTTCCAAATAGATTTTAGATATTCAATGGAGATTATACTATGGCTAAATATAAATGTAAGATTTGCGGATACATTTTTGATGAGGATAACATTGAAGAGGGTTTAAATATTCCTGCCGGAACAAAACTGGATGATTTGCCATCTTCATTCAAGTGTCCAAAATGCAGAATGCCAAAGAATATGTTTGAAAAAATTGATTAATTTTATATATTAATAATCCATATACTATTATTAATAAAAAAAAATTTAAAGGAGATTGTTATTATGGCAAAATTTAAATGTAAATTATGCGGGTTTGTAACTGATGAGTTCGATGAACTTCCAGAAGACTACAAATGTCCAATGTGCGGCGCAACTGCTGACATGTTCGAAAAGATTGAATAGGGTCGGTTTAGATGGCTTACGTTTGTAAAGTTTGCGGTTTCGTTTTGGAAGAAGACGAATTGCCAGATGATTTTGTATGCCCAACTTGTGGCGTGCCTGCAGCAAATTTTGAAGAACAATGAGTTCTTCACTTTTTAAATTTTTTCTAAAAATTGCTTATTTTTAAAATTAACACTTATTTTACCTAGATATTTTTCAAATATTTTCTCTATGTCCCGATTATCTTTTGACACGACTGAGTATCTGACCTTATCTGAGTAATCTTTATCAATTGTCTCTAGGCTGTTGTTTCTAACTTCTGTATCGGCTATTTTTATATCTGAATATTCAAAAACAAGTTCATATACATCATATTCTTCAATTTCCACTATTTCTGCTTCTCCAATGGCTTCCATGACTGATTTGGAATATGCTCTTACAAGTCCGCCGGCACCAAGTTTGATTCCACCGAAATATCTTGTAACGATGGCGGTCACGTTGTGAAGCTCATTTTTCCGCAATACGTTAATCATTGGTTTGCCTGCTGTTCCGCCAGGCTCCCCATCATCATCGAAGCCTTCTCCATCTCCAACAATATACGCAGTACAGTTGTGAGTTGCATCGCTGTATTTCTGGTTTAATTTTTGGATGATCTCTTTAGATTCCTTTTTGTTTTTTGTTGGAAAAAGACAGCATATGAATTGGGATTTTTTTATATTTATTTCACTTTGGACAGGTTTTTTAATAGTTTTCATTGTATCAATATATTTATATATGGCATCAAACATATTAAGTTTAATTAATTTTACAAAAGGTGTTAATTGTGTCAAGTAGATCTGCTACAGTTTTGGTGATTTTTATAGTTGCGGTTCTTGCATTTTGTTTTGCAAGTGTCTTTGCATCTATGACTGGTCCAATTTCAATTTTACCTAATGAAAGTGAATCTGGAGGAATACTGGATAATCTTTCAGCTATTACTGATGATTCAGCCAATAGTGGTGACAGTTACGGTTATCAGCAATATGATGATTATTCAAGTTATGACTCATCATCAGATGACAGTGATGATTCTGATGTAGAGACAACTACCGATTCATCTAAAGAAAAAAGTAGTGATGTTGAAACCACTACGGATTCATCTAAGGATTCAAGAAGTAGTGATGTTGAAACTACTTCAGATAGTTCATCTAGTGTTGAAACTACCACTGGATAATCCTTTTTTTCATTTTAAAAGTCTAATAATTTTTCAACATCAAATATTACGGCATTAATGGCTAGGTTAAACAGTCTTTCACCATATTCTTCATCAATATATACGCCGTTTTCTTCAACGTCTTTTGCACCTTCTTCAATATTGGGATCATCTTTTCGTGCCTGTTTAAATCCGTGCAGGCCAACTTCTTCAAATTCTCTAACATTTGCTTGATTTTCAAGTTCATCTTCATTAACAATGCCTAATACCTTGGCCATTGACAGTTCGCCGCTTCCTCCGTGTGGACCTTCAGAGGAGATTACCTTGTTGTTGAATGTTATTGACAGTCCTGTTTTGTCTTCAATGTCCCATAGTTCAGCTACCAATGGAATATTTCCTCCATGGGCATTTACAATAACAACTTTTTCAATGTCCAGGAATTGTTTGGCCTGATTTAAAGTATTGATTACGTTTTCTTTTAGCACTTCAAGAGAAACATGGACTCCATGGTCGATTGTATCCAGTTCATAAGCGGGGAATATTATTCCTAAAAATTTGGCGCCGGTCAGAAGTGAAGATTGGAAGGCAATATGTGCTCCGATTTTGGCATCTGTATCTATCGGAAGTGCCGGGCCATGGTTTTCCAAGTGTGATCCGAGTGCGATTATTCCGATTTTGTGAACGCCGGGGTCTCTGATTTTGCCTGCTCTGTATCTCAATTCAGCCATAATTATCACCTATAACTCAAAGTTCCAGATTTCGTCACCAACATAATGTTTGGTTTCAACAGCTTTTCCGGAATCATTTTCAACCATTTCCTCTCCACTGATTAGACTCACGCCAATTGCCAGTGGCTTTCCATGGGTTTCATCTATAATCAAGACAATATCTCCCACTTCAACGCCTTCGGAGGCGTCTACAATTCCAGGGCTCATGATGTCTGCACCGTTGCTTACAAATCTGATGGCGCCCATATCTACTGTCACTGTTTTGGATTCCACATCAGTATTGAGTATTGCCTTAAGTGTTGGGAATGCTTTGCCATCAATTATTATAATGTATGGTTCGCCATCCACCAGAATAAATGAATTAGGTTCCGCTTCAAGTATTTCAACTTTCTTTTTTCCTTGAAGTAAATCACCATATTCGCCTAATTCAGTTTTTATTTCTTTAATTTTCTTTTTTTTCAAGAAATTTCTTTTTTTAACTTTTATAGTCATAGTTACCCCAATATTTTTCTATTGAATAATAGTTTGTATTTTCACTTAATAAATATATTCATTCAAAAGGGAATATTCATTATCTCTTGAAAAAACATATCTAAAATCAATTTCATCCCCAAGCTTGGCAATTGTTATTGGGGGATCTTTAATTGCATATCTTGTGATGCTTGTTGCATTTTTGTTGCTTAGTTTATTGATTGAATAATTGATTATATCAAGTTCTTTGAGTTTGAATTTAATATTGGGAATGATTAGCGGATAATATTTATATATTATTCGATTATAATAGGGTTCTTTTCTAAAAAACAACTGATTCTTGGAAATCAATTCGTCACTGACCTCTCTAAAATGGATAGGTTTTATTCCTCTTCTGGATTTGATATAAGTCTCGTTGGTCATCAGTTTGCCATAGCACTCGTAATAGTTGAAATCAATGAAATACATGATGCTGCAAAGCACGGTTTTTCCAAAATTTGGTTTATTTGCCGATTTGGAAAGAATGTACATTATTAAATCAGTATATTTTTGGCGCTTGAATCTCATTGTAATCACAGTGATGGTTGGGTGGAAATATTTTTGTGCCTTGGCCAATATAATTAAAGTGTGAGAGCATGAGATAAGTAATCGCCTGATTAATTTAATATTAATATTTCTTTTTTCTTAATTTTCACTTAAATTAAGGTAACATTTATATACTAGGTTAGTTATATTTAATAGTATTAGTTTTAATTAGGTTTTGTCTTATCTTAACTTGATTATATTATGTCTAATAGGGAGTATAAATTACTCTATTCATATTAAAAAACTAAAATTTGTAATAATATAAGGTGATATAATGAGCGGACAAAATGTTCAAAGACCACTTGACGCATTAGGAAAATCTGTGGATGCTCCTGTTTTAATAAAACTCAAAGGAGATCGTGAATTTAGAGGTATACTTAAGAGCTTTGATTTACATATGAATTTAGTTCTTAATGATGCAGAAGAGTTACAAGACGGAGAAGTAACAAGAAGACTCGGTGTTGTGCTCATTAGAGGAGACAATATTGTTTATATTTCACCATAAGTATTATTCAATACTTTTCTAGATTATATTTTTACGATAGCTTAAGGAGGTGTATCAATGTCAAAGGGAACTCCATCAATGGGTAAAAAGAATAAAAAGACCCATATCAGATGTAGGAGATGTGGTAAAAACACTTATCACATACGTAAAAAAGTCTGTGCTTCTTGCGGATTTGGTAAATCTAGCAAATTAAGGAGATACAGCTGGCAAAATAAAAAACCAACTACCAGACAAAGATTGGTATAGGTTGGTTAAATTTGTGAAGATTATTAAATTAATCTTCCTCTCAAATACTTTTTTTGATTACTTTTTGGTTACTGATTATTTTATATAGTTCTTTTTTTAGATAAGTTTATTAACTAATTTGTTGTTAAATTAATTTAGGTATAACTAAATTTTAGGAGGTCAATAAAATGACTGAATTGAAAGATATTGCTTTGGAAAATGATGTGGATTTGGAAAACTGTGTTGTTTTTGTAAGGGGTGAAGATGACATATTGGCTGTTGACATTTCTAATGCCGGAATAAGGCAAAGAAGTGATGATACTATGGGATTCACTTTTTCAATCACTCCAAAACAGGCATTGGCACTTGAAGAATATTTCAGTAGATTTACAACCGGTGAGAAATTCTATTTTGATATTTCACAAACCGGCTACAGGCCAGTTTATTATAGGGGTTTATCCCCAATGACTAAGGAAGTTAGCGTTGAATATGAACCGAAATTCAACATCACATTATTTGCTCAAAAAGCAATTGTGGAAGCTGAAGATTCATATTTCGCCCCAACATGTGCCTGTTGTGAGTTCTGCCACATAGGATAGTGATAAAATGTTTAATGATGAGTTTAACAATACTCTTGTATTGAAAAAATCCAAAACAGGCGAGAGTATTCAACTCGATCAGAGAAGAATTCAGCTTCGCGAAAATCAAAATGGTCTGATGGCTTTAAGTTATGTTGCTCCAATATTTGAAATGATGGATTTGGAAGATTTCTTTGATACCATGGATTCTTCCGGGAAATTAACAATGGATATTGGAGGAACAGGGGAAGTCAATGTGAATTTCAGAGGAATAATTGAAGGCAAAGCCAAAAACTTTTCCCGAAATCTTGACCACAAGATACTTCTCCTTGAGGAATCTCATTGCTATAAACCTGGTGAATACATTCAAGTTAAAAGAGTTTCGAAATTCATGCCTCGAGGCAGATTTTCTAAATAACTCTATTTTTTTATAGCTCCCCTTCCAAGGCATCCCATAAATCGACTGCCCAGCCTTGACTGCCATCGATTACCATGTCAAGCAGTCTTACCTTGCCGTCTCTAAAACGGAACAGTCTGTAGTCCACTTGGGGTTTTTTGGCACTGCCTTCCTTGTTGCAGTCGAGATATATTCCTTCTGAATATTCTTCTTCGAAGTTGCCTGCCTGAACAAAGTCTCCAACTAGTGAATAACCGTTTTTAACGCTTTTATCTAATTGTTCCACGGTTTTCAACCATCCGCCTTGAGCTCTGAATTTTATGTCTGGGTCGATTCTTTTCATTTCTTCTTGCCAATTAATAATCATATTGCCAACTCCTTTTTAATAGTAATTCTTAAAATGAGCATATAAATAGAAAGTGTGAGAGCATGAGATAAGTAATATTTAAATATAACTATTGTTATATAATATCTATATATAAGTTCAATTACATAATTAATAATATTATTAATAATTTATGTTTGGGCTTTGAAAATGAATTTGTTTGAAAAATTTGATATCGAAACTGAAAATGAACATTTGTATGAGGTGGCATTTACACATGCTTCCTATGCTGTGCTTCATGATTTGGATTACAATTATGAAAGATTGGAGTTTTTAGGAGATTCCGTTTTGAGTTTAATTGTATCTGAATATTTATATAAGAAATATCCTGATTATGAAGAAGGAGAACTGACCAAAAAAAGATCCAACTTCGTTTGTCAGAATGCATTAATATATTACTCACAGAAGTTAAAGCTGAAAGATTATCTTCGTGTTGCAATAGAGGAGTCAAACCTGACAAAAAATGAGGTAATATCCATAACGGCGGATTTGTTTGAATCATTTTTGGGAGCAATATTCATTGATCAAGGCATAGAATTTGCAAAGGATTTCGTAAAAAAATCAATTTTCAAATATATTGATCAGGATAGAGTATTTTTTGAGGATTATAAATCTGCTATGAAGGAATACGGAGATGCAAAGGAATTATCCGTCGAATATAAAATATTAAAGGAGTATGGCGTTCCTCATGATAAGACATTTATCATGGCATGTCTGGTTGACGGACAGGAGATGGGTGTTGGAAGAGGCAAGAATAAAAAAGAAGCCGAACAGTCAGCAGCAAGAGGAGCAATGCGTAAATTACGACTTGGGAGAAATTAAATGAACAAAGAATCTGTTGGTATTGTAGAGACAAAATACTTCCATATTGATGAGCCAATCAAATTAGATAGTGGCGAAATTTTAGATAATGTCAGCGTAGCTTATGAAACATATGGTGAGCTTAACAAGGACAAATCCAACGCTATTTTAATCTGTCATGCTTTAACAGGTGATGCACATGCTGCCGGATGGCATGAGGGAGATAAAAAGCCAGGCTGGTGGGAAATTGTAATAGGTCCCGGAAAATCCTTGGACAGTGAGAAATACTTTATAATCTGTTCAAATGTTTTGGGAGGATGTAAAGGAACAACAGGTCCGAGTTCAATCAATCCAAAAACTAAAAAGCCCTATGGTCTTGATTTTCCTGTAGTTACTATTGGAGATATGGTTCAGGTTCAAAAGAAATTAATCGATTCATTCGGAATAACTCAATTGACTGCAGTAATTGGAGGATCAATGGGAGGAATGCAGGTTCTTGAATGGATGGTTACTTATCCTGAAATGATGAAAAAGGCAATTCCAATAGCTACAACCGCAAGTTCATCTCCACAGCAAATCGCTTTTAATGATGTAGGCAGACAGGCGATATTTGCAGATCCGGACTGGAATAAGGGAAATTATTATGAAACCGGCAAGGTACCGGTCAGTGGTCTGTCTCTTGCCCGCATGATTGCGCATATTACTTATTTAAGTGACGAGTCCATGGACATCAAATTTGGACGTGGCCTTCAGGACAAGGATGAAATCAGCTATGACTTTTCAGTGGATTTCCAGGTTGAAAGTTATCTGAAGCATCAGGGTGAAGTCTTTGTAAAACGTTTCGATGCAAACAGTTATTTGTTCATCACAAAAGCAGTGGATTTATTCGATTTATCCGTAAATGGTTCCTTAATTGATGGTTTTAAGGGTGTTGAAACTAAGGTTGAGGTAATTTCTGTTGATTCCGACTGGTTATATCCAACAGAACAGAGTACAGAGATTGTAACTGCCCTTAATGCAAATGATGTTGAAACATCATTTTCAGAGATAAAATCCAATTATGGACACGATGCATTTCTGCTTGAAAAAGGACAATTGAACCA
The DNA here is from genome assembly GCF_045120835.1 of Methanobrevibacter sp. GTDB lineage: Archaea > Methanobacteriota > Methanobacteria > Methanobacteriales > Methanobacteriaceae > Methanocatella. The sequence goes on along the minus strand of NZ_JBGVFE010000054.1, from coordinate 11,508 downwards.
CATTCTTTCAAAGTTCCTTGCGGACAATACCGTTGAAGACATCATGATGGAAAAAATAGCAACAATTCGTGAAAATGCCAATATCGAAGATGCGGCTAAACTGATGGTAGATAAGCATGTAACTCATATTCCTGTTGTAACTGATGATTTAAAACTAATAGGTATTGTTACAAGTTGGGATTTGTCAAAATCGATTGCAACTGGAGCCAATCAGCTTAAGGATATCATGACAAAGACAGTCAAGTATTGTAATGCGCATGAAAGCATAGAGGATGTAGCTCGTAAAATGCGTAAATTTGATATATCCTGTCTTCCTGTCGTTGATGAGGACATGAAAGTCTTAGGTTTGATTACTACAGATCAAATCAGTAATTTACTCAGTTAAATTACACTTTTTTTAATTTTTTTTGGGGAGATACTATTTCAAGATTATCTAAATTCATTGATGGTGCTAAAAAGGCAGTTCCGATAACTATGGGTTATGTTCCAATGGGAATAGGTTATGCTGCAATCGCCATTAAGGCAGGCATGACTCCTCTGGAGACAATCTCAATGTCTTTTTTGGTGTATGCCGGAGCAGGCCAGATTATTGCCGCATCAATGGTTTTGACAGGTGCAAGTGCAATGGCAATCATACTGACCAATTTTGTTGTTAATCTAAGGTATTTTGTAATGTCAACATGTGTCTTGAATCAGGTTGAAGACTCCAATACTCCCTTAAATATTTTGGCGGCCCATGTAACGGTTGACGAATCCTTTGCAATGTTTTCGCTAAGTGAGGATTCAAGTATCTGGATATATCTGGGGATTGCCATAACCGCATGGCTAAGCTGGTGTCTGGGAGCGGGAATCGGTGTTGTTCTTTTGGATATTCTTCCGGTAATTGTTACAAACAGTTTCAACATTTCGCTGTATGCATTGTTTGTAGCGATTTTGACTCCTGCTATTAAAGAAAATAAACAGATTGCCGTTTTGGTCTTAATAACTGCTGTTTTAAACATCGTTTTAAGCCAAATTTTAGGAAACTGGTCTTTGATAGTATCGACCCTTGTTGGGGCTGCAATAGGAATGTATATAGTTGATGATGAATATCTGCTTGCAGGTGATGTGTAATGGATTATATGATGCTCGTTATAGTTGGATGTGCGATAGTGACATTCATCCCAAGATTGATTCCAGCATTATTCATTGACAAATTGGATTTTCCTCCAAAGGCGGAGAAATTTCTAAATCTGATTCCCTACACTGCGCTTGCGGCCTTAATATGTCCGGGAGTCTTAACGGTCGACAATCAACTGTGGTATATAGGTTTGATTGGGGCGATTGTCGCAGCGGGACTTGCATGGAAAAAGGTTCCTTTGGGGGCTATTGTAATATTGACAGTGGTGATTTTAATTGCAGTCTATTCTGTTGTACCATTTTTTTAGGGTGTAAATATGGATATTAATTTGGAATTGTTTTATTTCTTTAATCATAATCTTCAAAATCCGATTTTTGATGCAGTAATGCCGGTTATAACTCATTTTGGAGGATTTAAGGTATTGGTGGTTGTGCTGATTGTCATTATATTTTATGCACATCTAAAGGGTAAGAAAACCCTTAGAAGAATCACCATTTTGGCGTTAATAGCATTTTTATGTTCCGATTTGGTCACTGCCATTTTAAAGAATCTGGTTAATGAACCGAGGCCATTTGTAAGTTTGGACAATGTGCATCTGTTAATAACGGAAGATGATCCCCTTTCATTTCCATCAGGGCATTCCACTTCAACATTGTCAGTCGTGACATTCTATATTTTAAACATGAAGGAATTGGCCAAAAAACATTATAAGTTAATTGATATTGCTTTGGTCATTTTTGCTTTGGTCATTCCATTTTCCAGATTGTATGTTGGTGTGCATTATCCATTTGATGTCTTAGCAGGGGCCATTATAGGTATTATTGGTGCATTGGTTGTGAACAGATACAAAAATAAGATTATCAAATTTTAAGTTCCAAGCAGTATTATAGAGGAAAATAGGTTGAAAAATGCATAAGTCTGATTTTTTCTGCCTGGAACTATTTTTTTGTAACAAATCTGTTATAGAAATGTTACATATGTTAAAGATGGTTTACCTACTATATAAATATTTCGTTTGTAAATTATTACTATGAAATTATCTTATTTTCATTTGATTTAATAATTTAATCTTTTAATAAATTTAAAATATTAAATTCAAATTTTTTATTCTTAATATTTAATATAAAGTTATTTTTTCTTGATTTAATTAATTTAAAGTTATAATATTTGTTATAATAAAAACCATAAACTTTATATACTATGTAATGTAACATTAACATAAGTAATTATATTTTAACATAATTGCTTAGGTACTTAAATACTTTTTGCAAAAATTAATCAATTTGTGGATTACTATGAGAACCATGATTAAATATTTAAGACAAGAGCTCAAGATGAGCCAAAAAGAACTTGGGGACAAGGTAGGTGTTACCCGTCAAACGATTAATGCGCTTGAAAACGGGAGGTATAATCCCTCTTTGTTTTTAGCTTATGAAATAACCCAGGTTTTCAATAAAATGATGTTTAAAGGAGATCGAGAAAAGTATTTTGTTATGGAAGAAATATTTATTTTCGATGATGATTACTATTAGGTGATAGAAAATGATTTTAGATATATATAAGGACGCATTAGAATATTCAGCAAAGGACTGGAAAAAATTAGTAATATTGGGAGTAATCTGTTTGTTCAGTTTCCTGTTGCTTCCGGCATTTCTAATTACAGGTTATAATTATAGGGTTATCAATACAGCGGTACACGGAGTAATTAATGGCAGAGATCCATTACCTGATTTCGATGATTTGATAAGCATGTTCATCGATGGAGTAAAAGTGGCTATTATTCAAGTTCTCTATTTGCTTGTGCCAGTAATCCTCTTTTTGGTATTTGCACTTATTTCAAGCCAAATTGGTGGTGCTGCATCATCAGCGATAATGATTATCGGATGCATAATAACATTTGTCGCTTTTGTGATTGCAGAACTGATGGTTCAGATGGGAATATGTCACATGGCATACAATGAGGGTGCATTTTCAAAGGCATTTGCAATATCTGAACTAAAAGAGGTAATTGATGAAATAGGATGGTTTGAATGCATTGCTACATATTTGGGTTTGATAATCATAACTTTGGTCATTTCATTTGTCGTAGCTGCAATAATTGGAATAATATTTACCGCATTTGGAGTTTCTGGAGCGGTTTTAGGTGTTAATCCGTCTGGAATATTCCTTTTAGGAGCATTCATCAATATGGCAGTTACATTGTTCATTGTCGGACCGTACTTAAGCATATTCAATTCAAGATCCACCGGATTGTTATACACAATGCAGATATAAGGTGATGGGATGGCAAGCATAACAGACTGTGTCGTTGAGGGATTGAAATATCCTTTCACAGACATTAAAAAAGTTTTTGGATTAGGAGTATTATTTACAATCGTTGAGCTTCTGCTAATGGCTTTAACCATTAGGTCAGTTGACGTAACAAGAACCGTTATAGATACTGTGGAACATAATGCCAATCTCACTGCATCAGGCATGAACGCCTCAATGTTGTCAAGTGGAGACACTTTTCTGGGAGTGGCCATGATGATAATCGCATTTGTTGCGGCATTGTTCATAATGGGATATCAGTATAATGTGATTGACTTCTCAATTAATAAAAAAGATGATCTTCCGGGATTTGCAGACATACTGGGCATGTTCATCAGGGGGATCAAATATTTCGCTGTAAGTCTCGTATACGGTATTCCTGTAGTGCTTGTAATGATGTTGGGAATACTTGTATCGGTGTTCAATTCCTCATTGTTTGTTGTTGTAATGATGATATCATTATTGTTTGCTTTTATCTGCTATTTGCTTTGGATTATGGCATTAAACAATATGGTTGCACACAACAGCATTAAAAAGGCATTCGATTTAAGTGAAATAATTGGCAACATCGCAAATCTGGGATGGGGAAAATATATCGGAACCGTACTGTTTACAGTAATCGTTTTCGTGATTATCAATATGGCTGTAGGGGTTGTTTTGAGCATCCTGAGCGCAGCATTTGCCGCTGCCATCAACAATCAGGCGATTGTCATATCAGTTGTTATAGGAGTAATTGAAGCGTTCTTCGTATCTTCCTATTTAACTGTATTCTTCAGCAGGGTTTGCGGATCAATATATAGAGAATCAATCAAATAGCCAGAATGTTTTTAAACATTCTGCATTTATTTTTTTTAACTAATTTTATGGAAGTTTTAACATGTCAGACTATGTCATCGAAACAAACAATTTGTCAAAAATATATTCCAGTGAGAAAGTTGTGGATTCAATCAACATGCATGTCGAAAAGGGAAAGATCTATGGTCTTCTTGGCAAAAACGGAGCCGGAAAAACCACAACAATGTGCATGCTTTTAAATCTCACATATCCAAGCGAGGGGGAAATATTTCTTTTCGGAAAAGACCCTAAAAAACATTCAAAAGAAATTTATTCAAAAATTGGTTCAATCATTGAAACTCCAGGATTCTATGAGAATCTGACAGCTTATGAAAACCTCAAAATCATTTCAAAGTTAAGGGGAAATTATAATCCTTTAAAGATTGAATCAGTCCTTAAGATGGTTAATCTGGAAAATGCAAAATCAAAAAAATTCAAGGACTTTTCATTAGGTATGAAACAGCGTCTGGGAATAGCTGCTGCGATTATGCATAATCCCGAACTGCTGATTCTGGACGAGCCGATAAATGGTCTTGATCCATTCGGAATTAAGGAAATCAGGGCATTGCTTAAAAGACTGGCCCATGAATTTGGAATAACAATCCTGATTTCATCACATATCCTAAGTGAAATAGAAAACATTGCAGACGTAATAGGATTCATGGACAATGGGGTTCTTATTGAAGAAATCACAAAAGAGAATCTGCACAGAAAACTCGACAAATTCGTTGAATTTGAAGTATCCGACATTGAACTTGCACTCGGGATTCTTGAGGAACTTGGACTTCGGGCAAATGTGGATTTTGAATATGCAGATGATGGAACACTTTATCTGTATTCTCATCTGGAATTGAGGGATGCCTTCAATGCTTTATTTGTCAAATCAGGAATAAATGTTTCAAAGGTCAGTTTATGTGAAGAAAACCTTGAGGAATTCTTTACAAGAATTATAAATAATAATTGAGGTGATTAAATGCTAACTTTCATTGAAATGGAATTTCTAAAACTCAAAAGATCAAACATATTTCTGTTGAGCTTGATTGGAGCTGTACTGCCTCCCTTGTTGATGTTCATTGCAGTTTCTGCATTCGGCGAGGGAAACACTTTTGAAATGCTTTTTGACAATGTCAACATGTACATGTCAGCATTGTTCGCTGTGCTTCTTTTTGCAATAATCATTTCCTACATTTTTGGAAGGGAGTATAACGAGCATACTATAAAGTCAATGCTGTGTCTGCCGATATCAAGAGGCAGATTCCTGATTTCAAAATATGTCATGTTTCTGGTTTGGATTGTGATTTTGACAGTTGTCACAACGCTATCGGCAGCGGTCTGCGGATTTGTTGCAGGTCTTGAGGGATTTGCAATAAAACTTCTGATTGACAGCTTTGCGCAGCTATTGTTGGCAAATGTCCTGTTGTTTTTGACATTCTCCCCATTTGTGTTCCTGTCACTTTTGATAACAAACATGGTTCCTGCAATGGTTGGAGGCGCCGCACTGTCACTTGTTAATCTGATGATATATGGCCAAAGCTGGGCGCCATATGTTCCTTGGGTATGCCCATATCTGATTTCATCCGGTGAAATAGCCGAATATGGAGTGAATATTGGCATTCCATATGCTGTAATTCTGGCCACTTTTGTAATCGGACTGACAATCTCATATGTTTACTTTACAAAAACAGATGTTGCATTATGAATTTTAGTTATCATCTGCTCTCTCTAATGATTTAAATATATTGACAGTATAATGTTAATTAGGAAGTGATATTATGAATCATGAAAATCAGAAATTTTGCCAGTCATGTGCAATGCCTTTGTATAATGATGAAGTCTTAGGAACAAATGAAGACGGATCCAAAAACGAGGATTATTGCATATACTGCTTTAAGGATGGTGAATTCACTTCAGACATGTCTATGGATGAAATGATGAATTTCTGCATCGAAAAGATGTGTGAATGCCATCCTGACATGGATAAATCCGAAGCATCAGCAATGATGAAGGATGTATTTCCAAAATTGAAAAGATGGGCTGACTAGCTCATCAACTTTTTTTTCTTTTTAAATTTTAAGTATTATTAGTTTCATATCTTATACCATGTGTTCAATTGTTGGTTTGAAAGGTAATTTTAAAGGTAATGACATTATAAGAATGCTGAAGGTATCAAAAAAAAGGGGTCCGGATGCATCAGGTGTTTTTTTAGATGATATTAAACTAAACATCAATTTGGATGAATTTGACGATGATAGGGATTATGAGATAGGTTTTGGACATAATTTACTTTCAATTTACGATTTAAACGAAAGAATATCTGTACCTCAGCCGGTAGCTAATGATAATTTGGTTTTGGTTTTCAACGGTGAATTATATAACTTCAAGACAATCAGGAACCTGGTTAAAAAGGTAGGGGTTGAAGTGGATATCACTTCTGACAGTGAAGCTCTGCTTTGGCTGATTGATTTTTACAACAAGGGGGATTTGCTGAGAGCTGTTCAGATGGCAAACCGCCTGATTGACGGGGATTATGCTTATGCTGTTTTTGACGGTGAAAATCTGGCCATCACAAGAGATCCTTTAGGAGTAAAACCATTATTCTATTCAAAAAATGGTGAACTCTTCGGATTTGCATCAACTCGCCACTGCCTGAGGGAAGTCGGTCTTGGTGACATCGAAACATTAAAGCCAGAACACATACTTTATAATGGTGATGATATATCTCCAACACAGGCGGTTTATGAAAAAGTCTTTGAAGGTGAAGTAAATAAAATAGACAAGCTATTAAAATTAAGTGTTTCAAAAAGAATTGATGGATTAGATAGTGTCGGTGTAATATTTTCAGGGGGTGTAGACAGTTCATATTTGGCATTGCTGCTGAAAGAGATTTCACAAAACATTGCCCTTAAAGTCACACTTTATGCTGTCGGTGTTGAAGGCTCAAAAGATCTTGAAGCCGCAATAAAAGCATCAAAATCACTAAACTTGCCTTTGAAAATCTGTGAGGTAACTGAAGAAATGATTCGTGAAGCATTGCCTTCAGTTGTCCATGCTATAGGTGACGATAATCTGATGAAGGTCGGTGTGGGCCTGACAACATATTTTGCAACACAAATGGTTGCACGTGACGGCATAAAGGTGGCAATTTCCGGTCAGGGTGCAGATGAGTTATTTGGAGGCTATAAAAGATATCTCAAAAGCTTTGTTGAAGATAATTTAAATTATGAGCTCAGGGAAGATATTTCAAACATGTATCATGTCAATCTTGAAAGGGATGATGCATGCTCAATGCTGAACTCAGTGGAGTTAAGGCTGCCGTTTTTGGATAAGGCGCTGGTGGAACTTGTATTGAACATTCCGGACAATAAAAAGATAGTTTCCATGCATGATGACATGAGAAAAAGCTTTTTAAGAAAACTCGCTTTTGAGGAAGGTCTGGACTATGATATAGCCTACAGGCCTAAAAAGGCTGCTCAATATGGAACGGGCATTGACAAGATTTTAAGAAAAAAGATTATTAAGGATACTGATTTATCAGAGTTTTGAATTAAAATATGTTATTTGGAAGAATATGTATGTGATGTAAAATATTGATTGGATATGATGTTCCAACAAGATATGGTTGATAATTCAATAGATACTTTTTTGTGTTAAAATGAAGAATAATATGAAACCATATATTATAAAAAATGTTTTAAACAATTTTTCATCAATTAATTCCTTAAAATAGATAGGTTTATAAATTACAGTTTTGATATCCTAATGAGCAGAAGTTTCAATACTTTTTGTCACATCACAAGATAAGATTATATACCTTTTATTTAATATCATATAATTGATGAGGTATATTTCACGAACTGATTTAAAGATTGTTGCAAGAAACTCCGGAATACTTATGGTTGGAATAGGCATAATGTGTTTAATTCCATTGATAATTGATTTAATATTTTTTGAATTTGATGTGTTCAGTTTTATTGTTCCGGGAGCGATTTCTATAGGATTGGGTTATTTTTTCATGAAATACTTCGATGCATATACTTCTAAAAGGATAAGGCTAAAACACGGGATGATGATTTCATCTTTTGCATGGTTTTGGGCAGGTCTTGTTGGAGGTATTGTTATTACGCTATCAACAAATATTCCTATTGTCGATGGTGTTTTTGAAAGTGTTTCGGCATTAACTGGCACAGGAATAACAATATTTGAAAATGTGGAAATATTACCTTATAGCATACTCTTTTTCAGAGCTTTGGAACAGTGGGTTGGAGGACTGGGTGTAATTGTTGTTATGCTCAGGTTCATTACACCGGGTTCAATATCTTCAAGGCTTTACCAGTCCGAAGCTCGTGATGAAAGATTAAAACCAAGTATTAAAGCCACTATTGAAGAAACCTTGAAGATTTATGGAGTATATACTTTATTTGGTATAATATTATATATTCTTGCTGGAATGCCTATTTTTGATGCGGTCTGCAATACTTTCTGTATAATTTCAACAGGAGGTATGGCAGTTAAGAATGCCAATATCGGGTACTATCAAAATGATTTAATATATTTGATTTCGATAATCATAATGATATTGGGTGCCACTAGCTTTTTAGTGCATTATAAAATAATTAAAACGAAAGGGAAGTCATTAATAAAGGATTTGCAATTTAAAGTTCTCATCTGCATAATAGCGTTTGTCAGTTTGATGCTTTATTTTGTTTCAGACATTATTCCGATGGAATTGGTATTTACAGTAACCTCTGTCATTACAACAACCGGTGCCAGTGTAGCTTCAGTGGACGCAATGGCAGGCTGGCCGGCATTTGTTATACTCAGTTTAATGGCCCTGATGTTAATAGGTGGTTCAAGCGGTTCCACAGTAGGTGCAATAAAACTTGTCCGTACAATTACATTCTGTAAGGGAATTTACGCAAGTATTAAAGAAATCTTATCTCCTGAAGGCAGAATCGTACTTGTAAAACTAAATGGACATCAAATATCTGAAAAAGCGATTGGGGAAGCTGGAAAATTCATCGTACTTTACTTTATATTCATATTTATAACATGGGCGTTATTCTGTTTATTTGGATATGATCCATTCAAAAGCCTGTTTGCGGCAATGTCACTTCAGGGAAACAATGGTTTGGAGCTGGGAATAGTTAACCATACCTTAAACCCTATATTAAAGATAGTCAGTATGATGGACATGTGGACTGGAAGACTGGAGATATATCCAGTATTGGTACTGTTTAGAGCAGGATTTGAAATATTCAAAAGATAATTCCACTTTTGCATCAATTTGAAAACATAATGTCTAGTTTGAATCGGAGTGTTGAAAAAAGAATATGCAAACTCGGATGTGATTCAGATATTAAAATAGTTAGGATTATAAATTACAGTTTATATGTGTATTTGTGTTTTTTCATCTAGTCGCAGTTTGAAAATATTTATTATTGATGAACTTAAAATGTTATATTAACTAATTTATCATTGGTGATTAAATTGTATAATAGAATTGAAATTGCTCATGAGTTTGCTAATGCTATTAATTCAGATGAAATTATTAGAATGATATTATTCGGTTCTGTTGCACGTGGCGATGATAATAATGAATCTGATATAGATATTTTAATTGTCTTAGATCATGATAACAAAGAATTGGAATCACTGATTGATAATATCGTCGTAGATTTTATTCTTGAAAAAGAAGAAGTAATTTCACCACATGTGATGACTGAAGAACATTTTAATAAAACAAAAGATTATAGCTTCCTTAAAACAGTGATGGCGGAAGGTGTTCCTATATGAATGTTGAAGAAGTTAATGGCGTTATGGATTTAGCAGTTGAAGAGTTAAGCATGGCACAAATTTTATTTGATGCTGGAAAATATCGAGGTTCAATAACTCATTCATATTATGCAATGTTTGATGCAGCTAAAGCATTGTTACTTACTCATGATTTTGTCAGTAAAAAACATGACATTATTCTAACCCAGTTTAGTAAAGATTTTGTTCATGATGGGGATTTCAGTCAAGAAATTTATACTTATTATTCTAATGCCAAAAAACTTAGAAGAAAATCCAGTTATGATTTTTCAGTAAATTTTGATAAACAAGAAGCCTTTGATTGTTTAATCCAAGCTGAAGAATTCATAGCCGAAGCTAAAAAATTTTTATAATTTATTAAAAATAATTTTTAATATTATTTCTGTTTATTATTTTTTCATGATAAATTTCAAATAACAGAGGAGAGTAGGCTATATTTCAATTTGATGTTTTCCATTAACATAAGGTTGATAATTAAATAACCACTTTTTTTTTAGATTTGATTTAATGATGTTGCAGTGACATTAACAGTCATCCTCTTACAATTCAATCTTGTTTTTCACTGAGATATATATCAGAAAATTAAGTTTTGAATAGTCAATTCTGGTGTTAATGTGGAGAATAATCACAGGGCTACATTTTAAAAATATTTGAAATATATTTCATCTATTCAATTAATCGGTAGGCTTATTAATTACTATTTGTCGTCCTAATTGGTGACAATATTATTGCCGGTAATCATCTATTTTTAAACCAGTGCCACTGGGATTTATTATATCTATATTTAATGTCTATTAGGATAGTGTAGGGATTATTCTCTGCAATAAGACATTAAATCAACTATTTTTATATAAAAAGCATCGCCACATGTCATACAATAGATAACAATTCATTAACATTACTCACATATATTTATAGGCCTTTTTTCATGTTAAGGATAGTTGGATCTTACATGTTTGTAATATATTTTTTTTAGTAAGGTTTATCAGTTTGATATTTAATGTTTCCAACAGTATATGAAGTTAAAAAATTAGAAAAATGAAATGCTATTAATTCAAGTATTTTTCGACTAAATCCAATAACATTTCGCTTGCTGTTGCATATCCTCCCATTTGGGCATGCATCTGTGAACCTGAATCTTCATCAAACAATAGATATTCTTTTTCACAGTCAAGCATATCATAGAATACTTTTGCTTCACCCTGTGTCATTTCCGATGTTCCATCCATTACAATGGTAAAACAATCCAAATCTTTGATAATATCTGTATTGTCGAATTTTCTAAGTTCATCGCAAATGGTTTCGGATGTTGCTCCGTGTTTGTATATGTAGTCTTCAAGCATGAAGTCCAATTGGGCAGGACGAATTTTTTTAGGCATTTTTTGAATCATTTCAAGTCTTTTAGCAAAGGCACCGCCCCAGTTTGCATTGCC
>NZ_JBGVFE010000053.1:0-4168 GCF_045120835.1 Methanobrevibacter sp. | reverse complement strand
CAGCCAGAAGGCACGTTCCCCTGACTGAGAACCTCCGTCGAATGTTACCTGCCTGTCGGCGGCAACCTCGAAGAGGTAACCGAAGTCCCACCAGGATGTGATTACTGTATCGTTTTCCTGAGTGTCTCCGACCCATTCCATCGCGTTCCACATGTAGTCGTTTGTACCTGGAACCACCTGGTTTGAAACCTGGAAGGCTCCGCAGATGCTTGGTGTGATAAGCGCAATTACAAGTGCGATTATCAGGACGTATTTTTTAAGCGGTACGTAGTTTTTCTTAGCGGAAGTGGATTTGAGTCCGTAAATTGAGAATAATCCTATTGCAGCGATGATTACGAATAAAAGAATACCGTAGGTCATGTTTATGACTGAAAGTGGTATTGCAGCTAAAACACCGCAGAAGAGAATTCCTACAGTCATCCATTTGTCGTTGTCAAGTCTGTTTTTGATGTAGTCGCATGCATATCCAACGAATATTCCGCACAATAATCCGAATGGAAGTACGATTGTGGTAATGAACCTTGAACCACGGGTAACCGCTAGAGCTGTAATTACTACCCATACGACAAACAGTGTTGCGTACAGTACGGTTAGACGTTTGCTTGCAAGCACTTCATTGTCCCCGCCGAATTTCAAATCGGCAAGAGATAATTTAAATTTACGACTGTTGTCAAGTTTTTCGGCAGCTGAAAGTCTTTTACCTTTTTCAGGTTTGCTGTCAACCGGTTTTTGGCGTACTTTTCTGAATTTCCATGCTCTTGAAACCAGAATGTATAGAACAATTAAAGCTCCGAAGAATACTGCAATACCTCCGATACCGTTGATAAAACCGTCGGTGTTTGCTAAAAACATGGAAGTCATTCCTGAACCTAACATGTTAGGTGCCTGCATCTCTGCAACGGAAATAAGTACGTTCGGGAATCCTCCTACAACAACTGATGCTGATTGCAGGTTGAGTAAGCCAAATACGTTTGAAAAGATTCCGGTTACTCCGTCAACACCTTTGAATACTGCAAGGCCCGCAAATGCAATTACCCCAATAAGTACAACTGATAACAATTCCTTATTGTGGATTATCCATTGAATCTTGCTGTCGTATAAGTCTTTGTCTTCGTCAACATTGAATACGAATGTTGCTATTAAGTATATAATCGCAAACAGTCCCATCAGTGCAACGTAAAAGATCCAACCTGTCCATTGAGTTGAAAATATTCCGATTGAAACAACTGATAATAATGCAAATAGGATTTTCCAAATCCAGTTCTCACTTCTAATCGATTCAACAAAGAAGAATATGAAGAAGAGAGGGAATATGTAATAGAACATATCTGTATCGAAAAACCCTGGGAATGTGTGCGCAAAGTAGTTCGGAGCAAGTGCAATGATTATTGTTGCAACTATTGCCCCATAATCGTTAGTCAATCTTCTTGAAAATATGAATGCAGGGATTACACATAATGTTGATATTATAGCACCTGTCCAGAATGCAACTTCCTTAAGTGACATGTCCCATCCAAGGAAATTGTTTGCCAAATCGCTTAATGACGATGTTACATATATAATACCCATCTCATAAGTCATCGGCATGCCGTCAGGGGCTAACCTGTGCATATCCATTTCAGTACCATTTACTATTTCATCTCCCGCATAGCCATGATCTACATAGGAATTGGTCAACCTGTAGTTATAATATGAATCCATTTCACTGAAATAAGGAAGACCTGATGCGTCGGTATATAACGCCTTACCTTCATCATCAAAGAAATTTAAATCATGGGCAGGAGCTTTTAATGCAAAAACAACACATAAAAGAATTAAAATAATGATAATTCCCTTACCTATTGTCAATAATGTTTCTCTATTCATTAAAATCCTCTGTCTAATTTTTTAATTAAAATTATAAGAAATAAATAAAAATAATTTCACCCATGTGAAAAAATATTTTTATTGGGTTATATATTTAACTTTACTATTATTAAAAGATTGTGTATTTAAAAGTAAAAATAAGAAAAAATTGGAAAAATGAAAAATTATTTTTTCAGCTTGCTTTCAAGCTCCTCAACGGAACATGTGAATCTGCACTTCGGAAATCCGCTGCAGCCGATAAATTCACCGAAACGTCCTGAACGTTTTAAAAGCTTTTTGCCGCATTGAGGGCATTGCCCAACTTCGGTCGGTTTGTGGGGTTTGGTTTTTTCCTTGCCGCAGTTCGGATCAAGGCATGCCCTTTGTCTCGGTTTTCCAAATGATATTATTGGAAGCCCGCATTCCTCACATGTCTTTTTAAGGAAATGTGTCCCTTTCGGAATTGAATAGATTGTTGTGCAGTCCGGATAATTGGAGCATCCCACAAATGAGGACTTGGTTTTTGGTGAGTATCTCTTTACAAGTTTGCCCCCACATTTGCACTCCCCGACAATATTGCTTGCCTGATAGGCTTCGTATAGTTTGTTGCCGATGCCCTGCTGGTTTTTATCAATGTCTTGAAGGATTTCCTTGACGTCCTTTTCGCCTTCATCGATGACGCTTTCTTTGGTGGTCTGGTTCTGGTTGATACCCTCAAGCTTGACTTCCAGATCTCTTGTAAGCTCTTCTGAAGTCAGGTCATTACAGTAGGTGTTTAGGGTATCGATAAGGTTTTCCCCTAATTCATTGACCTCAATTTTGGTTCCGGCGATGTATTTTCTGTCGTAAAGCTTGTCAACAATGTCTGCTCTAGTTGCCTTGGTTCCAAGATTCTTTTTTTCCAATTCTTTGATTAAAGAAGCCTGATTGTAACGTGCAGGAGGCTTGGTTTCCTTTTCGTCTTTTATCAGTTCCTTGACACTCATCAGGTCCCCCTCCTTTACGTCCGGAAACTTCTCATTGTCAATCTTTTTGAACGGATAATGTTCCATCCAACCCTTGTGGGTTACTCTTCTTCTGTTGAACTTGAATTTTTCGCCTTCAATGTCAAGGGTTGTCCTCATGGATTCGAATTTTGCGGCTTCGAAAAATACCGCAATGAACCTGTAAACGATAAGATTGTAGATTTTCTGCTCGTCCTTGTTTAAATTGGTTGGAAGGATTCCGGTTGGGTGAATAGGTGGGTGAGCCGCATCCTCCTTTTTACCGTTGTGCGGTATGAGCTTATCCGGTAATTTGTCAATATGCTGTTTGAATTCATGGTTTTTGGACAATTGCCTGAATATGTTTTCAAAACCCAAACTTTGAGGCAGTTTTTGAGAAGAAGTCCTAGGATAGGAAGTGTAACCTGCACTGTAGAGGTTTTGGGCTGCAACCTGAGTCCTTTTTGGTGAAAATCCAAAGACATTATATGCCTCAGCCTGAAGACCGCTTAAGTTGAATGGTACCGGAGGTTTTGTTTTTGAATTGGTAAAAGTAATTTCATCGACTACTGCATCCTTTCCTTCACATTTGGCATATATCTCTTCCGCCAAATCCTTATCAAAGATATTTCCCTTTACATGCTTGATTTCAATGTCTTCAAAATCAAGAATTGCCCTTATGTTCCAGTAAGGCTCAGGGACAAATTCTCTGATTTCCTTTTCCCTGTCAACTAGTATTGATAATGTTGGAGTCTGTACACGTCCGACTGATAATTTTAAGAATCTGTGCTTTGTCTTTTTGACTGAATCGGATAGTGCGATGGAAATATTCATTCCGAAGTAATAATCAAGGATATGGCGTGCGATACCGTTGTCCACCTGATGCATGTCAATGTCTATTCTGTTTTCATAGGCATCTATGATGTCCTTTTTGGTTAATGTTGAAAATTTCATCCTTGAAGCCTTATTGAGTGAGTCTTCACCGCAGGCATATTTCAGGGCATTGTATCCAATCAGTGTTCCCTCAACATCGTAATCGCAGGCATGAATATATGAATCGGCGTTTTTTCCGAATTTCTTGATGGCGTTCAAGTAGTTTTTGGTGAATGCACTGGCCTTGCTTGCCTCAAGGGAGGGCACCCAGTGAAGATCAAAGGAGACCTTATATTTTTGCTTGTCTGGAACAAGTGAATAGAGGTGTCCAACACCTGAAACAACTGTAATATCCTTTGAATCTCTTTTAAGTTCCCAATATTTGACTTTCTTGTTGTATACTTTCTTTTTTGCACTGCTTGAAAGTGCTTTTGCTATCTTTTCCGCTGAACTCGGTTTTTCGCAAA
>NZ_JBGVFE010000052.1:0-15040 GCF_045120835.1 Methanobrevibacter sp. | reverse complement strand
AATGGCTTTAAACATAACCTCAGTTGTTGATGCAAGTTTTGTATCCACATTCATCGGACACAATGCACAGGCGGCTTTGCAGGTCTTGGAACCTCTGATATTGTTAATCACAATATTTGAATGGTTATTTGGATTGGGAGGTCAGATTTTAGCTTTAAATAAAAAGGCGGAATTTGATGAAGACGGAAGCAATCATTATTTCACAACAGCAATGGTTGCAACAATAATTCTGTCAATTTTGATTTTATTGGTATGTTTTTTATTTAAAGATGGATTAATTAATCTATTGCACCCAACTGCAGGAGCACTGCCTTATGTAAATGCATATAGCCTATATTTATTCATAAGTTTCCCAATTGCGATTATTATTGGGGTTTTATGCCAGTTTGTTCGTGTTGACGGACAACCAAATTTGGCTTCAGGAGTAATTATTGTTGCAAATATTATCAATATAATTCTGGATTATGTGTTCCTTGGTGTTCTTCATATGGGCATTGAAGGGGCATCACTTGCAATGTTGATAGGTTATATTTTTGCATTATTGTGTACTTTTAAATATCTTTTTGATCCAAAAAGAACTTTCAGATTCGCTTTATCCAAATTGAAATTCAGGACTTGGATAACTTCAACAATTGAAATAATTAAAATAGGCCTTCCGGGCGCCAGTATGGGTTTTTTTAATGTAATACTGATGTATATCATGAATTTAATTGTTGGTGGAATTTTAGGAGAACTGGGTTTGGACATATTCAATGTATGTGTGGTCTCTTTGATGCTGATAAGTATCTTAATCATGGGATTCGCCGAAACATTATCTTCCATTGTCCCTATTTATTATGCACAAAATGATTTTTATAATCTGCATCATATCGTGCGAAATTCACTTTTAATAACAATAATCTGTTCACTGATATTCACTGTGTTTCTGTTAGTATATCCTGATGGATTATTAATCTTTTTCAAACTTCAGCAAATGCCTAATGATGCGATGGTGGAAAATGCGATTAGGATATACTCCTTGGCATTTATACCTATGGCCGTTTCGACCATGCTGCTGTTTTATTATGAAGGAATTGAAAGAACAGTCGAATCAGGAATCATCACAGTCATTTCAGAGCTGCTTGGACCTTTGATTTTTACATTCCTGCTATATCCATTAATGGGCATTACCAGTGTTTGGGTATCTTTCCCGTTAGGTTTTCTTTTATCGATAGTTGCCGTTGCCCTTTATGTAAAAGTCGTTCAAAGAAAGGACAGTGAATATTACGGGTTGTTTTTCATCAGAAAAGGATTGATAGAAAAAACCAGAAACTACACGCTTGAAAGCAAAGATGATGGGATGAGTGCTGAATTGTATAATCATCTGAAGACTCTGAATGTGGATTCTGCCTCTTTAGAAACATTGAAAAAGATAATAAACACAATTTTTGATTCAAACGATGAAAAAGTGCATATAGAGATATTGCTGGTTGATTATGATGATAAAATTGCTGTCAATATGAAAGATGAAGGAAAAAGAGAAGTGTTAAAAGATATTGAAAGATCCTTTTCCCAGGATAATGTCAAAGTTAGTGAAGTATTGGGTTTTAATAATATTGAATATACGATTAAAAAAGCTTAATGAGTAATTCTCTACTCAATAGTTAAAATCTTATCAAAACCTGACATTACCAGGATTTCTTTTATAGTATCATTAACTTTAATGACATAAGGAATATTCTGTGGTTTTAATTTTTTTCCAGTAGCAACTAAAACTCTTAAACCTGCACTTGAAATGTATTCTAAATCAGTAAAATCTATTATCAATGAATCAAATTTCTCCATTTCATCCATTATTTCATTTTCAAAGTCCGGTGCAGTAATGGTATCAATCTTATCTTTGACTTTTATTGTTAATTCTTTTTCATCATACTGTTTTATTAAATCCATACAAATCACTAATTTTTTTGTATTTCTAATATTAAATTTATGATTTATAATATTTTAATTTTAACTTTTTTTTTAATATCCACAAATTATAAATATTTTTCATTATAGACAAAATATATAATATATCATTGTGTAAATAAAATGATTAACATGTGTATGTTTTAATGCTTTAGATTTTATAATCCGTGCAGTAATTCAAATATTACAAAAAAGAACTTAAAACCATAATTTCCAGATGTCTGAAATCTTAATAAAACTAGTGAGCTATTGTGAGGTATAATATGAAAAGGTGCAGTCGTTGCGGTGCAGAAAATAAGGATGAAAGTAATTTTTGTCCAAACGGCGGCGAAATATTTCGCAGTGATGATGAGTTTTATATAGATTATTGAGAATCAAATGGTATTAAGTGCATATTGCCTGCACTGGAGAATAATTTAGCTATAATCTAATGTCTTGGATGATATTATGGAAGATGAAATTGTTTGTCCTAAATGTCATAAAAGAAATGACCCTCATAAATTCTGTATTTATTGCGGTCATGAAATCTTGGATGATGACCAGATTAGATTAATTCTTGAAAATCCTGAACCGTATTGTCTTAACTGTGGCAGACTTGTTGAAATAGGCCAAAAGAAATGTGAATGCGGATATGAATTTAGTGATATAAACTGCCCAAAATGCAATTCAAAAAATTCATATACAAACAGATTCTGCACAACATGTGGAAAGAAACTTTGGACATCTAATGTGTATAATTATAAATATCCTAAACGTCTTTTTGAAAAACATCTTCTAAAAGAAGTGTTGCCATATTCATTACGCTATACCTCATTATACCAACGTCCCAAATTGGATTTTACACTTGGGCGTCTTGATGGATTAAAAAGCGCTAAATCTATAATAAATGAATATTTATATGAAATAGGTTCAAGATGGAAAGTTGTTTCTCCTAATTATTGTATAAATTGTATTAATATAATAACGCCGTATGAACGCTCATGTACAAAATGTGGTTCGATTTTATTTGTGGATAAAAAAATAGTTGACCGTATTCAAAATAAAAATAAATATGTCGAACCTAAATTTGATATTGTGGGCTTGAAATGGACTCCAAAATTTTCTAATTATTATTTGGGTTCTTTAGCTCCGGAAATTGGCGAATCACAGTTTGAATATAGGGAGAGGCTTAAATGGGAATTTGCTGAAAACAATTATCATAAAAAAGGTATAGTTGATGAAATTAATCGTAAAAAGAGGGAAGCCGAACTGGAAGAGATACGTAAAAAACAGGTCGAGGAACGTAAAAGACAGGCAGCAGAACGTAGAAGATTGGAAGAAGAATACATAAGGCAGTTTGGCGGGGGTTATTGTGGTTCAAGTTGCAGATATTACTATGAAGAAATTATAACTCCTAACGGGATAAGTATTGATTATACTGATGATATGTATGGTGTTGATTATTGTTGCAGTTTAGGGCATTCTGTAGCCGTGGGATGTTTTTGTAAAGATTATAAAGTGTAAAAAAAATTAAATCAGTTAGGATGGTTAAAAATGACAAATAAGATATGTTCTGAATGTGGAACTGAACAGGATGATGCATTCAATTACTGTAAAAATTGTGGTGCATTGCTTTCTGATGAAACTGATGATTTCTTGTCAAACAGTGATGAATACAGATTGCCAGAATATATTGAAAATCAAAATGAGAAATATGATAATTCCAATGATGTAAAAATTTGTCCTGAATGTGGGGCTGAACAGGAAATTTTTGCTAAGTTCTGCAGAAATTGTGGGGCTTTATTTTCCGGTGAAAATAAGGATGAAAGCACAATGAGATGTGAGCATTGTGGCGCCGAATTAAAAGATGAAGCGTTCTGTCCTGATTGCGGAAAAGCCACAGGCATAACAATATGTCCAAACTGCAGGCAAAAAGTAGTGAATGAAGACTTCTGTTCTTTTTGCGGATATCAGATTAATCGCGAAATTCGCATATGCGCTAATTGTGGAAGCAAAATCGATGCGATGGCTAAAGTCTGTGCGCATTGTGGTGCAAAAACAATTAAAAAAAATCCTATTGTAGCATTAGGGTTATCCTTAATTTTTCCAGGTTTAGGCCAATTATATAATAACCAGACCAATAAAGGCATTATTCTTATTATAGGTTACATAGTTTCTTTTGTATTATGTTTAATACTTATTGGGATAATATTGGTCATTTTAATATGGATATATGGGATGTATGATGCATTCATCTCTGCTAAAGCCATAAATAAGGGGGAAATTCTTGAAGACAGGCTCTTTTAAATCTTAATCGTGAATGTGTTAAATTTGATCTAATATTTTAGATCATGCTTTAAAAAGTAGCTATTAATCATCTTGACATAATCTTGTGGGTATTGGTGAAAGTGATGTTGTTAAAGCGATAATGAAGCTAGCTATATCGATATGCAACAAAGATTAATTTAATAATATAATATTTTTTTTGATGATGCCCTGCACTGAAATTAATGAAACATAATCCCAAAAATAATATTTAATATCCTCTCTATTCAATAACTCTTGATTTTCACTAATCAATGAAAAATATATAAATTATAATCCATAAAACATTTAATGAATATAATGTTTATAAATGATGGGGGCTCTGTGTCATGAAGATAGCGTATTTTAA
The DNA here is from genome assembly GCF_045120835.1 of Methanobrevibacter sp. GTDB lineage: Archaea > Methanobacteriota > Methanobacteria > Methanobacteriales > Methanobacteriaceae > Methanocatella. Next base: position 10,440 of record NZ_JBGVFE010000052.1, on the reverse strand, counting down.
TTATGATGATGAAAAGCTTTTCGAAATCAAGGTTAAAAAACTCGAATCGGTAGCGGAGGAATATATCATAAAGGATGTTCCTCAATTAAAAGATGAAAAAAAGGAGTTTCTATCTAATCTGGGCGAAGAAATATTTATTTTATTGCCCTACAATGATGGTGAAGATTTTTACCTAAAATACTTTAATCATTTGGAATATTTTGGGAAGGGGGACAACAACTTCCGGGTAGGTGCACGGATATCCCACACGATTGGAAATAAAGATGAGGAAAACAATTTTTTAAAAATGTTTCAGGAAGTGTATAGGACCGGTGAAAAGAAGACCGGAATACTCAAGTACATGACTGATGACGGAAAATTGCTGAAATATCTTGATTTTCGCTACTTTATGATGGGGGATGAACTCGTTGCAATTCATGAAGACAAGACTGAAGTTCACATGTATAGGGACAGCACATTAAATGATGAGAACTTGGGTGTTGCTATTTTGCAGGATGGTAAATTTGCGGAATTGAATGAAAAATATGCCGGATATGTTCATAAGACAAGAGAGCAGATGTTAGGTTCCGAATATAGTCTTGGAGGCATGTCACCAGAGTCTAGAGAACGGGTTAAAAAAGAAATTAAACTTCTCTCACGACAGAAAAAAGTATCATATAAGACTCCTCTGGCATCATATAATGATGATGGCAGCATAAGATTTTTCTTAAATGCAGAAGGGTCATACATTACCTATGACAACCGTCCGGCGGTGCTGATAAAACTTAAGGATTTGACACAACAGGAAATAGCTAAAAACATGATAGAAACCAGTCAAGATTCAAAGACTCAGCTGAAACATACTTTTGAAAGTTTAGCCAAAAATTCAAAAACATGCCTGACCTACGGCGTATATCCTGATACATTCTACATGTCCGATTATTTCTATGATATGATTGAAGATGAAAGCAGATCCTACTCATTTACTCCCGAGACAGTAAGGGAGTTCATGCTGGGTGAAGATTTGGAACTTTATGATTCAATGACTGATTCACTTAGTCCCGAAAATCCCGAAGTGGAGTTCACAACAAGTATAATGACACTGAAGCTTAATATTAAATATATTAGACATCACATTAAACGTATTTATGATTCCGAAGGCAATGCTAAAAGTTATATTTCATCACACCAAGACATTACAGATGATGCAACATATGCCAATTCACTAAAAAAGCAGATATTCGAAAAGAATGAGATCATCAAAGACAAGGATATCCAAATCAAAGAAGCTCACCATAACATAAAAAACAGCTTAAACATTCTATTGTCACTTATACGCATGGAAGAGCATAGCAATATTTCTCTCGAAGAAATCATAGAGGATACCAAGACACATCTCAAATCAGTTAGTGTGATGCATGAAAAGATTTATCAGTCAGAAAATTTAGCTGACATAGAATTAAAAGGATATATCGATTCCATTGTCGAATCACTGTTCGATATCTACTCATCAAAAATACAATACGTCTCAAAAGTGGATGATATAAAATTAAATGCCAAACAGGCAAAATCTCTTGGTTTAATAATTAATGAACTGATAAACAACACTGTAAAATATGCATTCCCTGATGGTGATGCCGGAAAAGTGGAAATAAAAATCGGACGACTTGACAAGAAAATTGAAGTGGAATATCGTGACAGTGGTGTTGGAATACCTGATAGCGTTGATTTTGACAATCCTACCAGTCTGGGTTTGACAGTCATCCAAAACCTCACAAAACAGATTGATGGTAAGATAGGATACACCTATGACAATGGGGCCTGTATAAAGATACTATTTACTGAGAATGAATCATTCTAGGTTCAATCATACGGTTATATTAAGATATTGCATGAACTACAATGGAATTTGATGTTTTTTATTCGATGTTGTATATTTTTTAAGTAATTATAAAAAACTATTTGGCTGAAAGATATCAATGTCCAAGATTGCTGATTGCCATGGACAAAAGACATCGCGAATATGTTGGTGTGGCGTTGAAGCTTGCGAGCATATGAGAGGGTGTTCCCTTAAAAAGGATGAACAGTATCAAATACCAAATGGATATGCTCACCAAGGAAACAAGAGACTGTTCGGATGTCTGTGTATTAAATGATTGCAATATGTGAAGATTAAATATTATTAGAACTATATATTGTATCATGAACATTTCAAATAAATTTTCAGATGAGAAAGTAAACACTGGTAGGCAAGTCGAACTGGATATCGCCAAGGCATTGGCCATTATCTTCATGATTTTCCTTCACACAGGTTTTGTAGTTAGCGGTTATAATGCGAATCTTAGTCCGACTTATAGTTTTCTTATCATGAATGTTTTGGGAAGGCCTTATGCTGCAGTTATTTTCATGTTTTGTATGGGTGTGGGTGTTGTATATTCAAGACACAGCCAATGGGATGTGATGATAAAAAGGGGTGTTAAATTATTCCTTTTAGGTATTTTGGTAAATTTGTTTGAGTTTTTTATACCTTATTTTACTGCCAGGGCTCTTTCAGTTAACCCTGCTCCATTTGATATAGTGGGAGGGCTAATGCTATTTTGTGTTGATATTTTGGCATTTGCCGGTTTGGCATTTATTTTAATGGGAATTTTAAAGAAATTTGAGGTTTCAAATAAAAAATTAATCATTATCGCGATTGTAATGTCTATACTGGGCACTCTTTTAAAAGATGTTGATTTTGCCAATACTCTTGTTAACTTATTTTTTGCTAATTTTATTGGATGTAAAGGAGGATTTACAGCATTTCCTTTATTCAATTGGTTTATTTTCCCAATTTCAGGATATGTTTGGGGACAATACTTTATCCGAGCTAAAGACAAAAGTGAATTCTTCAAATTCTGGCCAATTCTATTAATCGTTGCTTTATTATATTTCTTTGTATCTTCAAAGTTATGGGGTGGAGTCTTTTCTGCTGATGTTCACTTCTATTACTTCATGAATACATTGGATGTGCTATTCTGCATAATTAATGCTCATGCCGTAATTGGTCTGTGTTATTGGATGGCCAAATTCCTGCCAGATGCAATTATTAGAATATTTTCAATATTGAGCAGTAACATTAACACAATTTATATTGCGCAGTGGTTCTTTATACCATTGACTGTAATTTTCATCGTTTACTTTGATAAAGGTGTTGTATTTGGTGATTTGTCAAATACTGTAATTTCAATAGCTATGCTGATTATATCTACCTTAGTCGCATTGGCATATAAAAAAGTAAGAACCTCGAAAAGTTAATATGTGAATGGGGTTTCAATGGATATTGAAATTCTAGGAAATTAAGTCAAATTTCTTAATTTCTCCATCAGCATATGAACTTTTGTTTTAAAAAAAATTTATTAACATATAAAAACAAATTAAATATTATGAATACGAACAGATTTGAAACTTTTTATGATGCGGTTTTAGCAATTGTTATAACAATTTTGGTGTTGAAGATTCCACAGCCTTGGGGTCCTGAATGGGGAGCATTTATTTCAAATTCATTGAATATAACAACGTATCTCATAGTATTTTTAGCAATTATCAATATCTGGTACAGCAATCAGAAACTCTTCCAGCATATTGATGACATTAATAATAAATCATTAATCGCATATGGAGTTTCAATTTTTCTATTTTCGCTATTTCCGTATTTTGCGTCATGGCTTTCATTGAATCCGTATTCTTTAGCTGCCGAGACAATTTTTGGATTGCTTATTATTTTTGCTAATCTTTCCCATATTGTATCAATAGTTGTGGTTTTTGGAGCCAACAGGTCCAATGAGAAATTAAAAGAATTAAATATTAAAAAAATTAATTTGATAATGCCTCTAATCATCATACTAATCGGTTTTATCATATCTTATACTGTATATGTCCCGGGAATTTATGTGGCATCTCTATTTTCTATAATTTTAAGTATCATCTATAATAGAAAACAGGGCGGTGAATCTGAGGATATTGAAAGATTTGAAGCATTGATTGATGCAATCATAGCAATTATCATAACAATTATTGTACTTGAAATTCCAATAGCTGTAGGAGGTAATTTAGATGCGCTGTTGGAATTGAAGATGGAGTTTATAGCATATGCAATTAGTTTCATTATTTGTTTTAATGTGTGGAACTTCACTTATAATTTATTCAGTATTGTCAATAAGATTAATCATAAATCAATATGGTCCATATCCATAGGATTATTCTTTTTATCATTAATTCCATATTTAACAACCTTCGTTTCTATGAATTTCCATGATTTTGTACCGAACTGTTTGTATGGAATAGATTTCATGATCATTAATTTATGTTCTATTGTTGCCACTTTCGAAATGAAAAAGATAGACACATCCAATAAATTTTTGCAGACAGCATTCCAAAATTATAATAATTTTGTTATAAACATCATATCTACGTTGATTTTCATAATTATCGGTTACTATTGCTATCCTCCAATAATTCTTATATCATGTATACTATCAATCAGTTTAACTTGGATATTTATGTATAAAAAGATAAATTTGCTTGAATTTGTCTTAGACTGAAATCAGATGCGATATTCAAAAGCCGTGTTGGTGTTTAAGTCATTTCATTAGTTAAGTGGCCATTGCTGAAACTTGACGATGAGAAATGACCTGCATTGATTTCGGCAATTTGTTTTTTAAATTGAAAACTAAACGTACATTATTTAGTTCATCCTAATTTTTTAGCATTGGAGAGGATAATTAATCAATGAGATGCGGTTGATGAATTTTACTCTAAATTTAAAATTTTATCAAGACCGGACATTACAAGAATCTCTTTTATATTGTCATTAACTTTAATAACAAATGGGATGTTTTTCGGCTTTAATTTTTTTTCGGTGGCAACTAAAACCCTTAATCCTGCACTTGAAATGTATTCCAAATCACTAAGATCGATAATTAATGAATCAAATTTGTCCATTTCAGATATTATTTCGTTTTCAAAGTCAGGTGCAGTAATTGTATCGATTTTATCTTTTACTGTTATTGTCAATTCTTTTTCATTGTATTGTTTTATTAATTCCATTTCAATCCCCTAATTTTTTTCTTATTATTAGGTATGTTTGATCTTACAATTTAAATTTTTTTGATGAATAAGCAGATGGAAATTGTCCAGGTCTAGTCTTCAACAGTATACACTTTAAGGCAAACAGTTTTGTCAAGCTCAACCATATCTGTCCAGGAACTGTTGTCCTTACTTGCCAAGGAGATGCCTGGAATATAATGCTGCCTTGAAAATGCCTGATAAGGAACTGCATTATTTTTGAATACAACTTTAAAATCATCTCCGGATTTAACTGGAACATATTTGTCAAGTATAATAGTCTTAAATCCTGCAAATTCGCTACTTCCGTTTTGGGAGTGAACCTTTTGATTGTTCACATAAACATCAAATGAATATTCAATTCCCGAATCGTTAAAGTAGGTTCCCACAGCGCCGATTGATTCATCATATTTGGAGGAGGACTTGGTTTCATAGAAGTTTTTGAATTTTTTGGCTGGAAGATTATTGTCCCATCCGATTACAGTGACAAAGTGTGTAGGCAGTTCGACTTTATCATCTATGCAACGATTCAATATGTGCAAATAAGTTTGTTAGTCAAAGATAATTGCAAATAAGATTAATTAAATGCATAGGCCTTGAGAAAAGATGTTGTTTAATTAAAGGTAAATGTTATTAAAAACATGTTTTGAAATTTTTGAAAAATAGGACATAATGAACTTATGGAAGATGATTGAAATATTTGGGAAATATTCAAAATATTAAAAAGTTCAAGTTTGTCTAAAAAGGATTATTGGTCATGATGGAAAAGAATTAATTAATATCAGGAATATATATCCTTTCCAAAATCTTTTGAAAGGTATGAGTTGTCCAATATTTGATAATTTGATTTAACTACACTTTACGGAATATGGTTTAGATTTTTAATTTTTAGAATGAAAGTAGGTACTTACACTCGAAAAACTTTAAATATTATTGTCCGAATACTATAATTAAAAATAAAAATTATGGGAGAGTCTTTAAATGAGAATGCATAAAATTTGTCCAAGATGCGGATCTAGAAATGTTGACTGGATTATACCTCAAAACTGGTCACAATGTGTTTGCAGAGACTGTGATTATACCGGACCAATCATTGAAGGAAACGATGAGTTGGCCGAAGAGATCCATGAGGCATATTTGGAATCTTTAAAAGAAGACGAAGAATAAAAAAATTCAGGGATTGATTAAAATGTTAGGTTTAAATACTAAAAATCAGAACAATGAAAATATTAAAAATCCTCCTAGTGATGATTCATATCCTATGGTATCCATATTGTTCACAAAGAACAATTCAGTTGGTGTTAATACATTATCACTTGTGGTGCTTGATTTGATCAATAATGGCCAAATCAAATGTGATATTGAGTTGGAGGGTCCATATGAAGTGGGCAAAAAGTTAACTCCGCAGGATATGGAAGTAATGAAAAAAATAACTCTCAGATTAGCAAATAAGGGTGAGTTGAAGACTTCTGAAACATTAGCGATTAACCTACTTAAAAACATGAACAGGAATAAGAAATTCAACCTAAAGGATATGGCAAAGCAAAGCAACAATACTTCAGTTGCTAATAAATTCGAAAAAGATCTTGATGAATTTGTCAGGGCTATTAAAAACGAAAACGGATTTGATGGTGAAAACTATAGGGATTTCCTTCAGGGGTCTAAATTAACAGGCAAAGGAAAAGGGCTCAAAAAGGAATGGAAAGGATTCCAGGATTATTTAAAATCAAAGGATTTGACCGAAAAATATCCTCCGGAGTCTGTTGAGGAAAGTTCATCACAGATAATCTATGCTGCATGTTTTGGCATTGAAAAAGATGCATTGAGCATAAGGCAAAACAATACTGTCTTGGATGATTTCATCGATAAGGACGGATATAAATTGTTGAACATTATATTCAATAATGCATTATTGAATGTAAGCGAAAAACGAAAAGGGGATGGAATATTTTATGGCGTAAACGATAAATATACCATTCCTGGTGGGGGATAACCCTCCACTAACTTATTTTGAAAAATTCCTTCAATGCTGACAATATTTTCGCATTGGTTTTTCCAACTAGAAGATTGTGTTTCACATCATCAAAAACGACCAGTTGTGAATTTTCAATTTTATCGCATAACTCTTTTTGCATGCTCAATGTGTAGATTTCATCATACTTTCCGGCCAGAATTAAGGTTGGAACGCGTATTTTTGACAACTCTTTTTCGGCATTGAAATTCAGGCACACATCGACAGCATTAATGTATGCTTCGGTATTGGCGTCTTTTGAGGATATTTCCTTTAACAATTCCAATTCCATTTTATTTTCATCAATAACCTCTGGACATAACACCATTGGTAATATGGTATCATAGAATTCCTCAAAACCAATATTCAAAGCATTTTTCAGTTGAAGTAAAATCTTTCTTGACTCACCATCCGTTTTGAAAAAGCTGGACATCATCACTATTGAATCTACCTTGTGTGCATATCTGACTGCAAAGTCAAGTGCGACAGCTCCTCCTAGAGAAAAACCGATTATATTGACTTTTTGAATATTCAATTGCTCTAAAAGGTTGTTCAGGTCATCGACATAAGTATCTATTGTGATTTCCTCTTTTCCCAGTTCAGATTGCCCATGCCCTCGAAGATCTACTCTTAAAATCTGATATTCATGTTTGAGATTGCTTGTTAAAAACTCCCAATACAGCAGATTGTCTGAAAGTCCATGAATGAAAAGTAATGTTTTTCCATTTCCTTCAAGTTTGTAATTCATGGGATATGTTCTATTGAATATAATTTAAATAATTAGTTGTTGACAAGTGATTGTTCAGCAGGTATTTTTTGAAGTGATTGGGGTTGTTCAATTGAAAATTTTGCATGAAATGCGCTGAGAGCTAAAAAATAGAATCATTAATAAGAGTTGGGAAAAGAAATGATGATTCCTTTTCCATCTTTAAAATAAAAAAAGGATAGCAGAACTAAGCTGCTGTAATTTCAATATCGAAAGTCATTGCTTCGATGGTTTCAGTTTCACCGGATTTAATGGTGTAAATTGGTGAACCGAGTAAAATTAAGTTATTGTTCACTTCTCTGATTTTATTGTCAGCCACTTCTTGCATGTGGGTTCCTTCATATGTGAAACCTGCGTCGGAGTCGCCTTCTAATTCGTATGAAATTATTTCGCCACTGTTTTTATTGGTTGCTTTTATTTTTAAAATCATTTTATAAAATCTCCAATTATTTGATGTTATTAATTATGTTGCTTAATGTTTTTAAATAATGCGGTTTGAATTTTAGAAAATTGTTATAATTTGAAAGTTAGAATGCCTGCTTTTGACATAAGGGATAGCGATTTTTTCATTCAAATAGCAATTTATCAATAATGTCCATATCAAGGTGTTCTTCAACGATTTCAGCTAATCTATTTAGGGAATAGTCTTTTTGAGTTTCATAAGGGTCTTCACCATATTTTGCATCAAGGCCTTTTTTGACTCTTAGATAGTTTAGGAATTCCCTTCTGAAATTGTAGTTGTGGAAAATTCCGTGGAAGTATGTTGCAAATGCATTTCCATTTGCAGCTCCGTCTGCAAGCCCGTTTTCATTGTTTCCTTGACCTTTCTGGACATCTAACAATTTTGATGAGCCTAAAAGCTCTGTGGTACCTTCGTGTATTTCATAACCTGTAACGCTTTCTCCGGCAATGTTTTTAAATATCTCTCCGGCAATGCCTTCAATTTCGCTAGGTACTGTTGCCTCTGACTGTGTCACTATCTTGTCCGCCCTTGAGAATTTTGATTCGATATCAAGCAATCCCAAACCATTGAGTGTACCATGCTTTGATTCTCTTTTTTCTTCATCATGAATTACATTGCCTAAAATCTGTAGTCCGCCGCAGATACCTACAATTGGAATTTCTGAAGATTTTTCGATGATTTTTTGAGCCAATCCGCTTTCATTTAGGGCATGCATGTCCTCTGTGGAGTTACGTGTTCCGGGGATGATTATTGCATCCACATCTCCAATGTCGTCATTAATGCCAATCATTTTGAGAGCCACGTCCTCTTCGTATTCAAAAGGGTCAATGTCTGTGAAATTTGCTATTTTTGGCAATCGTATGACTCCAATTGTAATGTCCTTGTCCTCTGCAAAAACATGTGTTGTCAGGGACGCCGAATCCTCTTCGGGCAATTTTAGGGTTTCATCATAGGGAAGCACTCCCAAAACAGGTTCTCCGGTAATCTCTTCAATTCTGTCAAGTCCTGGCTTGAGGATATCAAGATTGCCTCTGAATTTATTTATCACAGTTGCCTTCAGTCTTGACCTGTCATAGTCATCAAGCAAAACATATGTTCCGGCTATGGCCGCAAATACTCCTCCCATTTCAATGTCTGCGATTAATATGACATTTGCATCTGCCAGGTGTGCGATTTCCATATTTGCAATGTCCTGGTCGCGCATGTTAATCTCGGCAGGTGATCCTGCCCCTTCAATGATTATCACATCATATTCATCAGAAAGTATTTTAAAACTTTCTTTTATTGCATCGAACGCACGGTCATGGTATTTGTGCTGATAGTCATAGAAGTTCATGTTTCCGATGGATTTTCCCTGGATAATGACATTGGAGGTGAAATCACCTTTTGGTTTTAGTAGGATTGGATTCATATGTATGCTCGGTTCAATCATTGCCGCTTCCGCCTGCAGCATCTGGGCTATTCCTATTTCCCCATTTTCATTTGTTGTGTAGGAGTTTAAGGACATGTTTTGGGATTTGAAGGGAGCTACCTTATATCCTCTGTTCTTATAAATTCTGCAAAGTGCCGCTACAAGCATACTTTTTCCGGCATTTGATGAGGTTCCCTGAACCATGATGCATCTTGTCATGATAAGATATATTGCATTAATGTTATAAATAATTTAAAAATGAGTATAATTTAATCTAATTTGAGGTATGATTTTCAGTTACATCTGGGGTTTAAATAATATCTAATACTATTAATAAAGACTGATGTCAAACCATACCGTCAAACTCGATTAACAAGAATAAACTATTGAAAATTTACCTTGTAATATTCAATATATTATTTTTAATATATATTTTTACCTATTTTTTATTAATATTTTTTATTTACATAAAATTCAATTAATAAAATTTGTTTTTAATAAATCAAATAAATTTGAAAATATTTTATATTTTTGATAGTAAATATAATTAATATCGTATATTTTTTTTGTCTTTTCTTAATTGACTATAAAATTGATTTGCATTGACATGAAATTAAATGCATTCATGCTTTCAGGATTGATATTTTCTGAATGCATAGGCAAGAAGTGACCCTGCAAAGTTCTGCAAGACAGAATAAAGCGCT
>NZ_JBGVFE010000051.1:0-3331 GCF_045120835.1 Methanobrevibacter sp. | reverse complement strand
GCTGTCTGGATGATTTCTTTAAGCAAGCAGAAGACCATGCGAAATTTCTGCTTGAATGCGTAAAGGTGAAATAGAATGGAAAGCGATTTCGATTTACAGGAATATCTCTCTAATGGTGTGGAAAATATTGTAAAGGATGCCATACGCGCATCCCTGAAAAACCCCAAAGAAAGCCTATACCTACTAAAATTTTCAAAATATGCAAAAAAGGCAGGTGAAATAAGGAAAAAGCATGGCAAAAATGGTCATGAGGTTCCTGTTTTCCTGATTGCAAGCATTACAAGCAGCTGCAACCTCCATTGTGTTGGCTGTTATTCACGGGCCAATGATGCATGCAGTGATGAAGAGCCATCAAATCAGCTTTCCTGTGAGGACTGGAATGACATTTTCACTCAAGCAAGGGAAATGGGAATAAGCTTCATTGTCCTTGCAGGAGGCGAACCATTGATTAGAGAAGATGTGATTATAAGTGCTTCCAAGTTTCCCGAAATTTTATTTCCCATATTTACAAATGGAACCTTGCTGAATGATGATTATATGAAGTTATTTGACAGGAATAGAAATCTTGTTCCAATCATATCCATTGAGGGCGATGAGGACATTACAGATTCAAGAAGAGGAAAGGGAGTTTACAAACAGATTTCCGATTCAATGAATCTGATGAAAAAAAGGAATATTGTATTTGGTGCTTCACTAACATTCACCAATGAAAATTTAGGAATGCTTGTGTCAAGTGAATATATTGAAAAATTGCATGATTTGGGCTGCAAAGCAGTATTCTTCATCGAATATGTGCCGGTAGCCGGACAAAACGTTGACCTGGCTCCAGGCGACAGGGAAAGGGAAATCCTATTTGATGAACTTAATCGCCTTCGAAGGGAATATGATGACATGATATTCTTATCATTTCCTGGAGATGAAAAGGCTTCAGGAGGTTGTCTGGCTGCCGGAAGAGGATTTTTCCATATCAATTCACATGGCGATGCGGAACCCTGTCCGGCTTCACCTTATTCGGACATAAACGTAAAGGATTCAAGCCTTATTGAAGCTCTTAACTCAAAATTATTCAGATACCTTAAAAATGAGGGAATCTTGATGGATGATCATGAAGGCGGATGCGTTCTTTTTGAACACAAGGAAGATGTTGAAAGAATATTGAAAGGATAGTTTGGAGATGAAATTATTTTTCCCTATACTTTAAATAATGAATATTATGCAAAAATCAAGGATTTCGGTGATGAATTCATCGATTATTCCATGCAGTTTGATTTCAGAAATGATGAGGAATCACTTGAAGCATTATGCATTGGCGTTTACTGGTATCTTTACGGCACAACTGCCATGGATTTAAATGGTGATATACATAAGCTACTGGCAAATCTGGCAGAATACAGAAGAGTTTTTCCTGAAGACAAGCCATTCATTGATGAGCTGAGAGGTAAACTTTTGACCAAATATCTCTTTAAGCCCTACACGAAAAACAATGAGAAATTAACTTGGGAAAATCTTGATTTGCTTGTCAATTTTCTGGAAGCTACCGGAGACTATATTGATCAGATTCCGCATTTCAGAAATTTCAACCACAATCTTGAAGACTGCCTTGAGCTGACAAAGTGGTTTTGCCAAAACAGTGAAAAATATCTTGGAGAATATACCATCAATTTGGAAAAATATATTGAAAGCAATGGTCCCAGCCATATTATGGAGGAAGATGTCATATTCTATCATGGTCATGAACTTGAGTATCATTTAAACATGCTTGGAGCTGAGATAATGAATAGGATATACAGGGAGGAATATGGCTCCAGAACAAGAAAGGCGATACTGCTTCCATCATGCATGAACTCAAACAGCAAAAAATGCCAGGCAAAAGAGGATATGCTAGGGGACGTTTGCACATTCTGCAATCCAAAATGCAAAGTATATCAGATTAGCAAAAAATATCAAAACCATGAAGTTTATATCATTTCCCATGAATCGACAGCATTCAGAAATGCAAAAAAAGAGGATAAGGATGAACTGGGAATCATCGGCATTACATGCGTATTGAATCTCATTTCAGGAGGATGGAAAGCAAGAAACCTTTCAATACCTCCACAATGCGTTTTGCTTGAGCATGTAGCATGCAAGAACCATTGGCTGGATGAAGACATATATGGTGAAATAGACAAGGATGAGCTTGAATTGAAACTATAATGCTTCCAATTTAATGTTGTTTGCCATTTTGTTCATTCAGACCTTTTTTTTAAAATTTCTTCTACAATTTTGGAGGCGGATTCAACCATTTTAGGACATAATTCGCTGAAAAGATTATTGTCTATTGCATATTCCCTTCCTTTCTCAGTGCTTATGTCACAATTCAACAAATCCCTGCAGAGGTATGATCCGTTTTCATTTTTAAATTCATCTAGAAATTTTTCGCAGACTTCATTGCTTTTGGATTTGTCTTCTCCATATTTCAAACCCAGAACCATCAGTGCCCCGGTACATGCTCCACAGACTTCTGCTTTTCGCATTCCGCTTCCAAAGCAGGATCCAATCTTTAGTGCATCTTCCTTTTTAACTCCGAAATCCTCACTGAAAGCAGCAAAAACTGCCTGTGAACACACATATCCTTCTTCAAATAATTTTACTGATAAATCTACAGAATTCATATGTATATTTTTGTTTTTTATCTTATTAAATTATTGAATATAAAAAATTTAGGCATGCCTAAAAATTTATATACTACTTAATCCAACTATTATATAATTAAAAAAACTTATGGAGAAATACTTATGAATTTAGAAGGCGTAGAAAAAACAATGCTTTTGACATTATTTGCAAAGGCACAACATTCACAGACTAAAAACCCCAAATTTTATGACAGAAAGGCTGTAGAAGTCATTTCAGAAATTGATTATGATTTCACAACAAGCGACAAGGACATTAAGATGAAATATGGAGTAATCTCAAGAACAATAGTGCTTGATGAAATGGTTTTGGATTTCATTGAAAAACATCCTCACGCAACAATAATAAACATTGCTTCTGGAATGGACACCAGATTCAACAGGCTGGACAACGGTCTGATAAAATGGTATAACATTGACCTTGAAAACTCCGCTAATTTCAGACTTAAATATATATCCGACAGCGAAAGGGTAACAACCCTTTCATACTCAGCAATGGATTCCAATTGGCCAGAGAATATAAAAATAGAAAGCGGAAATGTTTTAATAATTATCGAAGGATTGACAATGTATCTTCAGCAGGATGATGTCTCAGAAATACTGAAAATAATATCAGACAATTTCAGGCACTGCACAGTATTCGTAGAGATAATGCCTCC
>NZ_JBGVFE010000050.1:0-2320 GCF_045120835.1 Methanobrevibacter sp. | reverse complement strand
ATAACCAGTTCTTTTCAAGCGTTTTCGCTTATACCTTATCAAGATTCACAGGTTCGGATAAGATTCTTTTCAACATCATTGAAGATGGAAGGGGACATATTGACTTATCAGACTCCGTAGGAATGTTTGTTAAGACGTTGCCTGTTCTTATTGACTGTTCAAATAATGATGTCAATTCATTCCTTGATTATTCCTCAGATTTAATCAATTCAGTTATGAAATATGATTTGTATCCTTTCCGTGCCCTGGCTAATGACTATGATTTGAATTCAAATATCCTCTTCCAATATTCCCATAATCTATTTAGTGATGTGATAAATAAAGATGATTTGAAATATGGTGTTGATGAACTGGATCATGACTTGAATGCCGATTTGTCTTTCTATATTTTCAATAATAGTGATGATAGATTAACAATTCGAATTTTATATTCATCCACATATTCTAAAGATTTCATAGAGCATTTTACTGAATCTTATAAGTTAATTTTGCATGAAATGATTAAAGTTGAGGAATTAGGTAATATTAATTACACCTCTGATTCTGATCTTGAGTTTTTAGATATCTACAATCAAACTGAGCATCCCCTATTTTATGATGATATTATGGATGCTTTTAATGATAACCTAACAAAACATCCTGAAAAGATATTGGTTTCATATAATGATGTTTCATACAGTTATGGTGAAGGTGCTTTCATAGCGGATGCAATTGGAAAAAAACTGGCCGATTTAGGAGTTGAAGTTCAAGATTGTGTTAGCTTTTTAGTCCCTCGCTCGGAATTATATATGTTTAGTGTTTTAGGTATTTTATCTGCTGGAGCGGTTTATGTTCCTTTAGATGATACTCATCCCGATGAACATATAAAATTCATGCTACACGATACAGATTCCCAAGTAATTATTGTTAGTGATGAAACTTATGAACGCGCTAAATCATTAGCCAACAACATTAACCTCCTAAATATTTCAGACATTGTTAAAAAGGATGTTGGAAATGCATCTAATTTAGACATTAGTTATGGTGATTTGGCCTGTATTTTATACACCAGCGGTACTGCTGGCGTTCCTAAAGGCGTGAAAATTACTAGAAAATCTATTATCAATGTTGCAGACTCCTATATTGAAACATATGGATTGGATAAAAGTGATGTTTATGGATTATTCTCATCCATTGGTTTTGATGTGAGCAGTTTTGTTATTTCAGCAGTTATGTGTGCAGGAGCATGCTTATCCATAATTCCCGAAGAAATTAGGTTCAACATGTCTGAACTAAACAAATATTTCATAAAACAAAATGTTACCCATGCATTTATCACTACTCAAGTAGGTAAACTCTTCATGCAAAGCGTTGATGATACTTCACTTGATGTATTGCTTGTTGCAGGTGAAAAATTAGGAGATGTTGAAAGTCCAAAAGATTACCGTTTAATTGATGCATACGGTCCAACTGAAGCATTTGCATTTGTATCTTCAATTGACAATAACCATAAACTAGATGACTCATCAGTAGGTATGCTAAATTATAATACAAAAGCTTACATTTTAGACAATCAAAAACGTCGTGTACCTTTAGGTGCTGTCGGTGAATTATACCTATCTGGCCTCCAGGTTGCTGATGGATACTTAAATCGCCCAGAAAAAAATGCAAAGGCATTCATTGACAACCCATTTGACAATAATAAAGATTATAACCCATTATATGGAACAGGAGACCTAGTAAGAATATTGCCTGATGGTTCAATAGGCATCGTAGGCCGTCGTGACGGCCAAGTTAAAATCAGGGGAAACCGTGTAGAATTGTCAGAAGTCGAAATTACAATTAGAAATATAGACATCATAGATGATGTTACAGTTAAAACAATCAAAAATGGAGACAACCATGAACTAGTGGCTTATGTTGTTTCATCAGAGGATATTGGTGATGATGACCTTAGAAATCTTGTCTGCGATTATGTAACTAAGAATGAACCTGAATATATGGTTCCTTCATTTGTTGTCAGATTGCATACCATCCCTTTGAATGTCAATGGTAAAGTTGATAAATCTGCATTGCCTGATGTAGATTTGAGTACTTTACATGAAGAATATGTTGCTCCAACAAATGAAATTGAAAGACATATTGTTGACGCTTTTGAACTTGTGTTTAATCAAAAAGGCATTGGATTAAATGACAACTTTATTCATTTGGGTGGAGATTCTATCACTGCAATTCGTGTTATTTCACTTTTAGAGAAAAATGATATTTCCTGCAACGCTAGAGATATATTGAATTATAAAACTCCGTATTTGATTGCACAAAATGTTCAAAGCATTGAAAG
>NZ_JBGVFE010000049.1:0-2972 GCF_045120835.1 Methanobrevibacter sp. | reverse complement strand
TGCCATCCGCAATATTGATTACAGTTTCGTTATCTGATTGGCTTACGGCATATTCAATGCTTCGGTACGCATCAGACCATGATTTTCCAGTATTGATGTCGTTGCCCTGCATTGCATCCACATAAATAATGTTGTTATCATTTTCCTTTATTGGATTTGAATCGATTGGTGATTGGCTGATGAGGGCATTATTGTCAGAATCTGCGACAATACTTGCATTGTTTTCAATGCTTTTCCGATTTTGTTCCATATCTTCTTGAATTTGGAAGATATCTGTATTGTCATCTATTTTAGTGCTTAAAGAATTATCATTGGTCACATCACTTGCTGATATGTAGCTGATGCTTAATAGAATACTTGTAATTAAGATTGTTGCTAAAATCATTTTTTTTGCTAGGGGATTCATTTTTACACGTTCTATTTTTGTTTTTTCATTCCTTTTTTCTTAATAATTTTTGATAGGCGTTATTTTTATTCAATATGGATTATTTTTATCGATATGAATTATCTTTCATTATTAACTTTTTTTATCTCCATTATATTTAAATTTTTCAATTATTTCCTAATTGAGCAATAAAAAAATTGTATTTTAATATTTCTTCAAGTTATGTTTATAGTCACCGACACTGAAAATTATAAATACTATGACTTTGAATTTTATCATAAAAATACATTAACTTTCTATATTTTTTGCAAAGTTTTATCCAATACTTTTTAAATTTAAGCAAATTTACCTATTTAACTTAATTGAAAATTTTTATATATAATTAATGATAAACTATAATTGCTTATATCGTTATGAAATTTAATTCCATTCGTTAATATAGGAAATTTTTTTAAAGATTTTTCATTGTCATAGTTATATATTAAAAGAGGCGGGTCATTTCAGAAGATATAAGTTGGGTTTATTATCAATATGTAGAATATGGTTGAAATGAGGGGTTTTTTAAAATTCGAATTATGATTTTTATTTAATTTTCATTTCACTTTATTATTTTGCATTGATATAAATAGGGTTGGAAAAATGTCAAAATTTTTAATCCTCAAAGCTCTATTTAGGCTTCAAATGGAATTTAAAGAAAAATTTTTTCAAAATTTTATAGTTATTTCCAACCCTCATAAAATTATACTTTGAAAAATTTTAGTGAGGAAAATGGGATGAAAAATAAGAATAAATATATATTATATTTCTTAATGATATTATGTATTTGTCTTATTGTTCCTGCATCATTTGCGAGTGAGGATATTTCATTAAATGATACTTCACAGGAATCATCAAGCACAGATTTGGGTGTTGCATCTGATATTCCAGATTCTGATTTGGATGGTGAAACTGCAGATTCACAGAATTCCATACTTAAAGATTCTTCAAATGAGGTTTTTGTGAATGCTACAAGTGGCAGTGATGACAATGATGGCAGTGACTGGACAAAGGCATATAAGACAATAGATTATGCATTGAATAATGTGAATTCTGATGGCACTATCAATCTTGCTGATGGAGTTTATAACTTGACTGGAACTCTTAACATCAATAAGAATGTAATCATCAAGGGAGAAAGTAAAGATGGAACAATTATCGATGCAATTCAAATTGAAAGTTCAACTATAAGAAGGGCTATTTCAATTACCGCTACTAGTACCGTGAGTATTGATTCATTAACTATAAGAAATGGTTGGATGGATCCAAATGTAGTGGAGTATGGTGCCGGTATAAACAATTTAGGAACTTTAAATCTTGAAAACGTAAGTGTTATAAACTGCAGCGCATATAATACAGGCGGTGTGGATAATAGTGGAACAATAATTGTCAACAATTGTTACTTTGCAAATAATTCCGCTTTAGGTATTGGTGGAAATAAGAACAGAGGTCGTGATGCTGGTGCATTATCCAACGTTGGAACTGCAACAGTCATAAATTCTTATTTTACTGACAACTATGCAACCGGAAACGGTGCCGGAATTAAAAACCAAGGTGCCAATTTATATGTAAACAACTGTACTTTTGTTAATTCCGTGTCAAGTATAACCAATGGATATGGTGGAGCAATCTATTCCTGGGCAACTCCAATGCAGGTATATAATTCCACTTTCATAAACGGCACATCTCAGTTTGGAGGAGCAATTGGGGTTGACCAGAATCGCGCAACTGTGGGTGTAGTATACAAAATCCAAGGATGTGTCTTCATAAACAACACTCATGCTGTACGTGGAGGAGCTATTTATATTGACTCTGCCCAAGACTCTGTAATCAATGACAATATATTCATTAATTGTTCTGCAGACCTTGTCAATGAGCCTAATTTTGATGGGTCAGTTATCGGAACTGGTGCCTTCACAGGACATTTCGGATTAACCAACGTCAGTATTGAAAATAATTACTGGGGACCAATGGAAGGTTCTGGATTTGATTCATCTTTAATCACCACTCAATTTGCAGAACCAAACAAGTATGTGGACTTTACAGCACCAAGCACTTATGTAATCTTAAATGTCAGTGCTGATAAAACCGAACTTCAGTTAGGTGATACCGCTAATATTAATGTAGGTTTTGTAAATAATGACGGAACACCTGTCACAGCAGGGCTTCCAACTTCTTTAGTAACTGCTTCAGCAAGCAGTGGTACTTTAAGTCAAGATAAATTCAATCTATCAGACAATCCTGTGGTTATTACATACATTCCTTCTGGTTCTTCCACTCAAGACACTGTGGTAATTTCAGTGGATGGAATTACAGTCTTTTCCATTCCAATGACTATTTCACTTAACATGAATCATATTTATGTCAATGCTACTGGTGGTGACGATGCGAATAGTGGTGTTTCATGGGGTAATGCTGTTAAGACAATTTCTCGTGCTTTAAGTATTGTTGAAGCGGATGGAATCATACATCTTGCTGACGGTATTTACAGTGCTAATTCCATTACTTTTTCCAAGAATGTTGCTTTTGTTGGTGAGAGTCAGAACGGCAC
>NZ_JBGVFE010000048.1:0-37059 GCF_045120835.1 Methanobrevibacter sp. | reverse complement strand
ATGCGTTGACTGGAGTTAAAAATCAGAATATCGATTTGCTTTTTAAATCAGGATTATATATGGTAATATTCACAGTCCTTTCAATGATTTGTATGTATGCTGTTTCTCGTCTCTCGGTAAGGGTATCTTCAAATGCAACATCCAATATCCGTGAGAAAATCTTTCATATTCTAATGAACTTGTCTGATGAGGAAATTGGCAAATTTAAACTTACAGCGCTAATCACCTGGTCAACAAGATCGATGTCCATAGAACAGGGATTTATAGTGATGGTACTCGAACAGTTAATGCTGATTCCATTCACGTTCATAGCAATTCTATATGAAATAGCATTGATTGATGGGACTTATGCGCTGTTCTTCTTGGGATTTATCAGCATTCTTGCCGGAATCCTATTTTGGAGATTGAAACAATTTTCAGAAATATTCTTTAAAATCAAAAAGACATATGGAAAACTAAACCGATTATTACTATCCAAAATAACTAATATAGCCAACAAGATTCCATTTAATAAACCTGAGGCGGAAGCGGAATTTGAAAAGGCATGTGAGGAGTCATATGATATAAGCGTCAAGTATATTTCAAGTCAATATTACCTCGGGCCAGTGTTATTATGGGGTTTATATATTCTTGTTCTGATTACATTGGCGATGGTTAATTCTGGATACTCCATCGGCTTTGAGACCGACAGTGTAGTTGATTCATTGATAATTCTGATATATATTGCCTACTTCATTTCTACCTTGACGGTTATTCCGGCATTTATTGATATATGGCCAAGTGCATATACCAATTCAGTGCTTTTAGAGGACATCTTTGATTTGGAAGATAAAATCATAAAATCCAAAAATACAAATGATGATCTGAAAAGAATAGAAATCGTTGAGGAAGACATTACCAAAGAGGATAAGGGCATATGGGCGGAAAGAAAAGATATCGCCCAAAAATTCACCAGAATATTAAAAGAGGATAAGGCCAAGGTAATAATATCAATGGTCTTGCTTATGGTATCTACATTGTGCATGGCTTATGCCCCTAAAGTTGCAGGAAAGACGGTTGATTTATTGATTTCTAATTTGAATTCATCCAACGATATTGCCATTTACACTAATATTGCCTTGCTGATTGTCTTATATTCTGTAGGCTTTTTGTTTAAATTACCTCCGAAGAGAACCATGGGGATTATTGGTGAAAAAGTAGCCTATAATTTAAGAATGGAACTGTTTGATAAGATTGATGTTGTCGGTTCCAAATTCATTCAGGAAAATTCGAAAGGCCATATTCTATCTAGACAAAACAACGATTTGATGTGCATCAAGGAGTTCGTCTCTTCTCGCTTTCCTGAAATCTATGCGCAAATTCTGTTGATAGCTTTTGTATTGGTGTTGATTTTAATGACGGACTTCAGATTGGGTTTAGTATATCTGGCGATATTGCCGATTTATGCAATTTGCTTATATGTATGTCATGTTAAATCTAAAACCAATTTCAATGGTCATCAAAAGCATTTGGGGCGAATGATGGGCTATTTTGAAAGAGGGCTCGCAGATCGTGATTCATTCCATGAAATAGGGTTTGAAAAAATCAATCAAACTGTAACTAGCTATTATATCAAATCCAGAAACATTGCTAAGATTATGGAGCCTATTACCACATTTTTAACAAATATGAGTAATATAACTGTTTATATTGCGGGCATTTACTTTTTAATGGGTAATGAAATACAGCTGGGAACCCTATTGGCGGTTATTATGTACGGGCAATTATTGACAAACCCTATTAAAAAATTAAGTACTTCGATGGCTTCTATTGAAACCTCATTTTCAAGTATCAAAAGGATATTTGCGATTATTGACTATCAAAAAGATGAATAGTTCAATTTAATTTCTTTTGAATGGGGTATGCAAAAAATATTATATTGTTTAAGTTAAAAGTAGTAAATATTTTGCATAGTATCTGGGCAACAAGATTTTTAAATGATTTTTAAATTTAATATTCTTTTTTGCGGTTTTATAATTGTTTTTTCTTATTTTAACTTATGTTAATTATTGGATAGTTTATATTATTATAATCTTATTAGATTATATGCTAGTGCGTTTAGATTTAATTTTAAGTAATATTGATTAAAACATATTCACATTAGCTTCATTCCTCATTGGCCATCCCCAACCTGTCAAACCTGATGATACTATTAGTTCCATTTTTCCAAAATGAAATTCACCATAAACTAAACGACCCATTAATCTTTCAAAAATTGAATAAGGATAAATTTGTTAAACAAATTTTGACACATCCCTATTCAACATATATAACTATAGGTTAGCATTTTGCTACCAAACATCATAAGATGTCAAATAATATTTTAAATATCAAAATATATAAATGTTTTTATTCGGTCTAATTTTAAATTAAAACAATATTTTAATGTCAAAACAATTTTATATGCTCAGAACAATATTTATTTTAAAAAATAACAAATTTTATATATCTTTGAATGAATATATTGAATTCTAAAACACTAATATAATAATTTCTAACTATAGGTGTTTTTATGAAGTGGAAAGAGAATTCAATTAAAACACTCCAATCAAATTTGGAGGAATGGACATTCTTGCTGTTGAAAATATGGTGCTTGCTATCTCTTATTTATTCCTAGCAAGTTACTACATATTGTTGGCCATTAATTTGTTAATGTAAAACAATCTATGATGTCGAATTGGAAGCCTAGTTGGATTTTATCCGAAATTTTCTAATTTGATAAACTGACAATTTAAATGACAATTAGCTTTAATATGTGTTTTATAGCTTCTTTTTCTACACATAGTTCAAAAACATTATTATTTCCACTTTAAAAACACCAAAATATTATTTATATGAAATGATACTAAATATTATAATGTAAGAGCTAAAAGTACTAAATATTTTGTATAGTATACGGGCAAAATAAAATTATTATTATTTTGAGTTTTTTTGACTTATTAATTGTTAATGTTAAGTTTTTAATTCATTAACTCAGTATAAATTATTTGGTGATATTTTTAAGTTTAATATTCAGATGTTTTTAAAAATGGAGTCTTTTTTTAAGGAATTAATTTAGTCTTTTTTGTAAAAGAGCATTATATTTTATATACTTTTTAGTATATTGACTTTATATTTCGAGTAAATTCTTTGATAAATTATTTGATTAACTCATATGATTAAATAATAGTAAAAATAAATTTCATATCAAATATAAATTTTTAAAGTGTGACAAAATGGATAAAAAAACAAAAGAACGTTTGGGTGAACTTAGGGAAGCTTTAAAAAAATATGGTTTCGATGAAATTTTAGCCCAGACAGTTAAAAGCAAAATACGTAAAAAAGATGATGAGGATGAAACATCTGATCTCTTACTGGATGATGAAATTCCTGTAAACTTAAGATTAATGCTTCAGGATTTGGGAACTACTTTCATTAAGTTAGGTCAGGTATTAAGTACAAGACCAGATATTGTCGGTGAAAAAATTGCTAACGAACTGGCCAACCTGCAGGACGATAATCCTGCAATATCCTATGACCAGGTTAAAGCAATAGTCGAAAGGGAACTTGATGGAAACATTGATGAGCTATTCGAAGATTTTTCACATGAACATTTGGCAACCGCATCCATAGGTCAGGTTCATGAAGCCCACTTGATTACTGGTGAGAGAGTTGCAGTTAAGGTGCAAAAGGAGGGTATCACTGATAAAATCGACCTTGATATAAGGATAATGAAATATATCGCCAATCGCGCAGATAAATTAAGGCCCAATCTCAGAAAGTTAAATTTGCCAGGAATCATGGAGGAATTTGACCGTTCAATTCACAAGGAAATCGATTACAACAATGAATTCATGAATATGCAACGCATTGAAATGAATTTTGTAGATAATCCTGAAATACACATTCCGGCCACATATTCCAAGTACTGCACTTCAAAAGTCTTAACAATGGAATTCATAGACGGTACAAAACTGAATGATGTTTATGAAAGTGACAGCGAGGAATTCGATAAAAAGCTTTTGGCAAAAAATGTTCTAGATTCATATCTTCAGCAGCTGTTCATTGACGGGTTTTTCCATGGAGACCCACATCCTGGAAACATAATGATTTTAGAGGATAATGTTTTATGTTATCTTGATTTGGGTATGATGGGATTCTTTGATGAGGAATTCAAAAAGAACCTTTCTGAACTGATGATATTGTTGGTTGACCAGGATATTGATGGCTTGATAAATCAATTAATGTATATGGACATTCTGGATTATGACATTGAAATAATGACATTGAAAAGAGACTTGAATGACTTGTTCGGAAGATACTTCGGTGTCGAACTCAATCGTTTCGATGGAATTTTAGAAGAACTGATGGATCTTATGCAGGAGTATGGTGTCATTCTTCCAAATGAACTGGTTACAATGGCAAGAGGAATAACGCTTGTTGAGTCCATTGCACATAATTTAGACCCTGAAATTGATGTATTCGCATCAGTCGAACCAATTGCCAGACAAATCGCAAGACAAAGGGTCAATCCTAAGCAGTACTTGAAAGGCAAGAAAAGCAATATAATCCTATATGAACACATGCTTCAGGCATTGCCAAAACTTCTTACAAGAACCATTCACAAGATTGACAATGAAGAATTGAAATTTAAGTTTGAAGTTGACATTAATGATAAGGTTTCAATAGTTGCATTGATTTGTGCACTTCTAATAGGTTCTTCAACTGTTTCTTTCGGGCCAATGGCATTCGACATGCCTGTGATTTCTTTGATTGGTTATATAATAGCTATAATCTTAAGTGTTGTTGGCATTAGGAAATTTGTATTATGAGCATTGAATTTTGGTAATTATTTTTTTCTTCATGATTACCTTTTTTTATCTTATTTTAATAATTTTAATACTTTTTTTTAAACAATTATTTCATTTATCCATATGAAATCTTTCCAATAATAAATTCTTCCTGTTGATGTTAATAATTAAATGAAGAATATAAAAAAAGAATTTTAAAAATTGAATAAGGATAAATTTGTTAATCAAATTTTGACACATCCTTATTAAAAAAATTAGGGGTGCAGTAACGCATATTGCTGCAAAATATTTGTTTTATATATTGTTTTTATTCATATTTCATATGATGTAACATAAAATCTATTACATATTATATGTAACATGAAATTCATTATGTAATATAAAAACTATTATATACTTGGTCTAACATATTTATTATTACCTAATTTGAAGTTAATTATATTTTGGTGATATTATGTCTAATTTGCCTTGGGGAACTAGCAAAGTTTTAACTGATGAAGAATTTTTCAACAGAACACAGGAAATAAGCAATCTGACAAATCTTTTAAACTCTACAAGTGAAAACAATGCGCCAGATATTTTAGTGACAGGTATTAGGGGGGTGGGAAAAACTGTTCTGTTAAATAAGATCAAACAGTTTATGGATGAAAATTATCTTGTTGTATATATGGATTTCAGTGTTTCTCAAACATATCAGAAGAATAAAATGTCTCTTAAAGGGTTGTATGATTTTTACTATCAAAAAATCATAGAAGAAGCGCACCTAAAAGGATTAAACACTTTAAAAAATCACATTAATAAATTTTTTAAAACAAATAATTTCAAATTAAAAGAAGTGGTTGTCGCAAGTGCTTTTGACATTTCCATTCCAATCCCGATTATTGGAACTGAAAGGGATTTGGAAAGATATAGGGATTTTGTTTTTAGACTGCCTCAGGAAATATATGACAACAATAAAGATAAAATCGACGGTATGATAATTATCATTGATGAATTTCAGGTCATTAAGGAATTGAATACTTATCTGGAATCATTTTTATGGAATTTCAGAGGATATGTAACTGAACAGAGAAACGTTGCATATATTTTAAGCGGATCCATGGGATTGCAGGATAATTTAATCTCTGAAATTGCAGGTCAAAACGGTGCATTTGGTGGAAGGATGCTGACAATAAATATCAATCCGTTTTCCAAACAGACTACGAAAAATTACCTCACAGAAAGGGCACCTGAGTTAAAGTTCACTCAGGAGGGTTTTGAAAGATTTTACAAATGCACATCAGGCATTCCATATTACATTAACATTTTCGCACGCCAACTCCCGGCCAATCGGGAATTGGATGAAAACAATGTAATCGATGCATTTGACAATAATATATCATTCATTGTCAGCCATCTGATTAACGAATGGAACAGACTAACCACAAAAGAAAAAGACATAATAATAGCATTGATTGATTCTCCATTGAAAAGAATTGATTTGGCTAGAAAATTAAATGTAAAATCAGGTTCATTAAGCGATAAACTGAATAAATTGCAGAATTTGGATTTAATTCGTTTTGCAGGTGGTGAATATGGGATTTCTGAAAAGCTGCTTAAAAGATGGCTTGAAATTGAATATTCTCAAAAAGGAATTTACCCTTATAGATTTTAAGTTATAGGTTCTAGAATAATGACGTTCTTGCAGTATTATACTTCTTTTTGAATTTTTTACCCTTTCATTAAGAGGTTCAATTATTCTATTTAAAATCGGCGCTTCCTTCCCCTGCAATATTGGAGTATTTCAATAGGATTTACCATGTTCATAGCCTCTTTTAATTAGTATGCATATTATGTCTGTTATTTAGTTAAATAATTAGTTTTACAAGTATTGCGAATAAAATAACTAATAAAATTTATGAAATAATTGGAAAAATAAAAGTAATAAAAATATATATGTCTCTTTGTTGTATATTATAATTTGAGAGCAAAAAAGTAGTAAATATTTTGTATAGTATATGGGCAAAATCCATTGTACATAATTTGAGCGTTATTTGATTTATTGCTCATTAATATTAAATTTTTTCTTTATTAAATTAATATAACATTTTTAATGATTTTATTAAGAGTAATCTATCCATATTTTTAGAAAATAATTCTTTTTTTAGGAATTAATTTGGCCTTTTTTAGCAGGTGTTCATATTTTATATAAGTTTTTTTTTAGTATATTGATTTACATTTGGAGTAATTTTTTTGTTTTTGTAAAGTTCTTGAAAGAGTCATTAAATTTATTAATATATAAGAATATAAATTATTAAAGAAAGAAAAATTTAAATTTGATATATTAAATTTATAAATGTTCGAATATGGTGAGTTTGAGAATATGCTTAAAAAACTTTTTAATAATAAACTATTTATTTTCCTATTTACATTCACTATTAGAGCAATATGTTGTTATGTATATGGATACTTGACTATTGCAGGATGGTTTATAGTCCCTGATATTGGACTGGGTCCTGTTTTTGCTATGATGTTTGGTCCGGTTGGAGCATTAGGTCATTCACTTGCCATGTTCTTTTTCGAACTCAGTATTGGCGGTGATTTACCTTCCTCGATTACTGACTTTTTAATCACGTTTTTCATTTCTATAATTGCATATAAGCTGTGGTATACTAAATTCAATAGAAAATCAGTGAGCACCCCTAAATTTGATTCGACAGAAAATATTTTAAAATTCATTAAAATAATATTCATCATTTCTATTTGTTATTGGTGTTTTGTTAATATCGCACTTAAAGCATACCCTCCATTGGGCTATCTGTATCCATTAACAACAGCAATTAATGTATTTTCATATTTCTTAGACATGTTTAACTTTGGAATAATCTTCGGTTTATTGCTCATCAGTCTCTTTAATATATTTAAAATCCCATTGCAAACTCCAAAAAATCTAATTAAGGGAATTAATATTAAACACGACTATTTCGCAGTAATGTTTATACTTATGGTCGTTTATACGATTGTAATTTTAGCCACATCTTTTGACAATACTCTTGTGAACATGATCTTTCTTTTAATATTCCTAATCACTGCAGCATTATTTGTTTTAAATAAACTTGATACAAATATTGAAAGCAAATGGACGAATTATTCAATTATCGAACAGATAATCCTGATATTTTTAGTGGTATTAGCTATAGTGACATATGCAAACTTCGATACACTTACATTATTAATTCAACATCTTACTGGAAATTGGGTTAAGGATATCAATTTTGCATATATGATTGCTATCGCTTATGGAAGTGCATTAGTTTTAATCTTTTTAATATATCACATTACCAATATCGAAAAAATTCTAACAAATCCAATCTATGATTTAATAAGTGCTTTAGATGCATATAAAAAGAATAAAGTAGTGGAAGAAAATACTGAACTAAGCAAAAGATTGGAAAGATACAGCAAAAGGGATGATGAAATCTCCAAATTAGTTAAATCTTTTGTCGAAATGATGAAATCTATTGAAAATTATTTATCTGAAATTAAAAAAACGACTATTGAAAAAGAAAGAATTGAAACCGAGTTCAATGTTGCAAATAATATCCAAACACATATGTTAAAAACTGATTTTAATGAATTTTCTAAAGATAAACCCTTTGAAATTTCTGCGTTTATGAATCCTGCAAAAGAAGTTGGTGGAGACTTTTATGACTATTTTGACATAGACGATGAACATATAGGATTTGTAATTGGGGATGTCAGCGGAAAAGGAATCCCTGCAACATTATTTATGGTTAAGGCCATGTATCTGATTAGAAATCACAGTAAATCCCACGATAATCTTAAGGAATTTTATGAAAATGTCAATGATTTGTCCTGTCAAAGGAATGAAGAAAATTTATTTGTCACATCCTGGTTTGGAAAATTAAATATAAAGACTGGAAAACTAACTTTTGTAAATTCCGGCCATGAGAAACCATTGTTTAAAGAAAAAAACAAAAGTTTTGAATATTTAGATACTAATCCCAATTCTGTTCTGGGATTAAGGGATGGAATGACATATGACGATCAGGAATTAAGTTTAAACCCTGGTGATTCAATATTTTTATATACTGATGGAATTACAAAGGCAAATAATAACTACGATGGATTCTTTGGCAGTGACCGTTTAAAAGAAACTATAAATAAATATAAAAATGAAAATCCAAATGAATTACTCGAAAAAATTAAGAATGAAGTATATGAATACTGCAATAATGAAAATCAATTTGATGATATGGCAATGTTAATAATCAGATATAATGGATGTGAGAATAGTGGAAAATAAAAGGGAACTTTTTAAATCAAGGAAATTTATTGTATTATTCTCAATTGTTTTAACTACAATTCTTTTTGGACTCTCCAGAATTTTCCCCCAATTGGGAGACATTCACATAATGATACTCCCAGTTTTAAGTTTAATTTTTGGGCCTTTTGCAATTTTAGGATTTGCACTGGTGGAATTTATTTATTTGATGATGTCCCATCCAGAATCCATTTTATTAAATTTATTAATCATATTCGTCTTTTTTATCTGCAATTTTACGATATGGAAATTATGGTACTCAATTATGAATAAAAATGGATTGGAATGTCCGAATTTTCCAGGATTATATTATTTAATTAAATTATTCATCATATTCTCACTATATGCCCTAGTACTATTGATTTTCATTCATTTTATCAGTGCAGATGTAATAAACTATGGGTTTAAATTTGATGTTATTTCATCAATATTCAATTTCTTTTTTGTTATAATATCCACATATGTTATTAATTACTTCGAAATACCAATGTATATTCCAAGAATACAATTTAAACAGTTTTTACCTAAAAAAATATATCCTATTTTTTTAATATTGTTCTTCACTATAGGATTACTTCAAACATTTTTCCTAGATTCAAATTATGGCATATTAATGCTAGTTATCACTATATTTCTTATAATTTATTTATTAAAGCCATATGATGGAGATATTTTCAAAATTAAACACAATATTGCACCAAACCTATTTTCAAAAGTAAATATTTCCATAGTATTGTTAATCTTGATTATCTCAAGTGTGATAGTAATTATGGATTACATTTTGGGTTTGGGCTACAGTGAAAACTATTTAAATATCACCAGAACTACCATGTATTTATTTATCATAATATCAATTCCACTAGTGTTTTACTTATATTACTTAGAAAAAAATGTAACAAAACCATTGAATAAGGTATCTGAAATCATGACTGAAGGTATTACAACAATTGAAGACCATTCAAAACATGGGGAAAAATTGGAAAAAATCAAGGTAAATAACGAAATAAGAATACTGATTGATTCATTGCGAGATATGGAATATGATGTGATAAAACACGTACAAAACTTAAAAAAAGTAACCTCTGAAAAAGAAAGATATGAAACTGAACTGAAATTGGCCAGCGATATTCAAAATTCAATGATTCCAAAAGATTTTGATGAATTCAAGGATAAATTTAGTGAAAACAGAGACAAGTTTGAACTTTGGGGAACAATGAAAGCTGCCCGTCAGGTAGGGGGAGACTTTTACGATTATTTCCAAATAGATGAAGACAATATTGGATTTGTAATTGGAGATGTCAGCGGAAAAGGAATATCTGCCGCATTAATAATGGTTAAAGCAATGACCTTAATTCAGGATTATACAAAGCAGTATAATGATTTATCAAAAGCATTTTATAAAACAAATAATGATCTTTATGAAGAGAATGTGGAAGATCATTTTGTTACCTGCTGGCTTGGAAAAATTAATATGAAAAGCAACGAATTGTCATTTGTTAATGCAGGCCATAATTCTCCATTAATCAAATTAAACAATAATGATTTTGAATATATGGATATTAAACCCGGATTAGTATTGGCAGCCATGAAAGATATGGATTATAAAACACATATTATCCCATTTAAAAAAGAAGATACCATATTTTTATATACTGATGGTGTGACAGAAGCCAATGATGATTATAAAGAATTTTATGGTCAAGAAAGACTAAAAGATATTATAAATAAACACAAAAACGATAATGTTAATAATATAATAGAATCCATAGAAGAGGACGTTAAAGAATTCTGCAATTATGAAGAACAATTTGACGACACAACAATGTTTATTATCAGAGCAAAATAAGAGGATGAGCTTTATTTAATTGAAATAAAAATTATTCTCTTAAAGTTCAAAATTAAAGCTTGTGGCCGTGAATTTCATTTTACTGTCACATATTTTAGATTTGATGTCAACATTGCCGTATTTCTTTAATTGGAGTAAGCTCTTTGAAAATTATTTGGGAATTAGAAGAGGATATGGGCTGGAGCGAACAACAATTAGACTTAATTAAAATGATTGGAAAAGAAAACTACTTAACCCAATTATTAATCAACGGCGTACCTGCTGAATAAACACTTTAAGGGATTGCTGAAATCCCTCTTTTTATATTATTTCAACAAACTATTTTTCATATTCTATGTTTCCAAGATAAGTAATCTTTTTAAGGAATTAATCTGGTCTTTTTTTAGTACATATTGAATATATTCAGGTTTCATGAATGTGATGCAACAATAATATATTATTTAAAAACTAAATCATTATCATGAAAAAGTTTTTGAAGGTTTCATTAAAATTCCAATGGAAAACAATATTGATTATTTTCGCTTTGATAATCATTCAGACATTCTTTCAAATGGAGATAATTGATTTGTTCAGTGCGGCTTTGACTGGAGTTAAAGAACAGAAAATCGAGTTGCTTGTCAAATCAGGATCATACATGTTACTGTATACAGTCATTTCAATGATTGCCATTTATGTCATTTCATTTCTCTCAACAAGAGTGGCTTCAAATGCCGCATATACTGTCCGTGAGAAACTTTTTCATATTCTAATGAACTTGCCTGATGAGGAAATTGCCAACTTTAAAATTTCAGGGCTAACTACACGGTCAACCAGAGGGATGTCCTCAGAACAGGGATTTATAGTGATGATACTCACACAATTAATGCTGATTCCAGTTACACTCGTAGCAATTATTTATGAAATAGCCTTGATTGACGGAACTTATGCATTATTCTTCTTGTCATCTGTCGGCGTTCTCGCCATAATCATAATCTTTAGAATGAAACAGATTGTAAAAATATTTTTCAGAGCCAAAAAGACATATGGGAAGCTAAACATGATGTTTCTCTCTAAAATCAGTGATATTGCAGGCAGGATCCCATTTAATAAACAGGAGTATGAAGCGGAATTTGAAAAGGCATGTGAGAATTCCTATGATAAGAATGTCAAATATATTTTAAGCCAATATTACCTCGGCCCGATATTATTATGGGGGTTATATGCGATTGTTCTGATTACATTTGCAATGGTTAATTCCGGATACACCATTGGCTTTGAAACTGACAGTGTTGTTGATTCATTCATTATTCTTATATATGTCGCCTACTTCGTCAGTACCCTGACTGTTGTCCCTGCACTGATTGACAGGTGGCCACGTGCATATGCCACTTCTGTGCGTTTGGAGGAAGTCCTGAATCTGGAAGATAAAACCATAAAATCCAAAAACACGGCTAATCCAAAAAGAATAGAAATTGTAGAGGAAGATGTTTCATGGGAGGATAAGGGCATATGGGCTGAAAGAAAAGAAATCTCTCAAAAATTCACACTGATATTAAAGGATGACAGGACCAAAGTAATAATTTCAATGATTTTGCTCATGATATCCACATTATGTATGGTTTATGCCCCTAAAGTTGCAGGAAAGACTGTTAATTTATTGAGTTCCAATGTGAATTCATCCAACGATGTTGCCATCTACATCAACCTGGCCTTGCTTTTGGTATTATATTCTGCCGGATATCTGCTTAAGTTGACTCCGAAAAGAATCATGGGGATTACCGGTGAAAAAGTGGCCTATAATTTGAGAATGAAATTATTTGACAAGATTGATGCTGTCGGACCAGGTTTCATTCAGGAAAACTCAAAGGGTCTCATCATGTCCAGATTAAACAATGATGTGATGAACATCAGGGAGTTCGTCTCTTCCAAATTTTCAGAAATTTATGCCCAAATCATATCGATAGTTCTTGTAATAGTATTGATGATGATGACAGACTTTAGATTGAGCTTAATTTATCTGGCGATATTGCCGGTTTATGTCATTTCCTTTTATTTATGTGATTATAAATCCAAAGCTTATTTTGATGGTCATCAAAAGCATTTGGGCCGATTGATGAGTTATTTTGAAAGAGGGCTTTCAAATCGTGATTCATTCCATGAAATAGGGTTTAAAAAACTTAATCAAACTGTAATTGACTATTATACCAAATCCAGAAATGTTACTAATATTATGGAGCCTGTTACAACCTTTTTAACAAATGCAAGTAATATAACCGTTTATATGGCTGGCGTTTACTTTTTATCAGTTGGTGAAATACAGCTGGGAACTCTATTGGCGGTTATCATGTATGGACAGTTACTGACTAAACCTATTAAGAAACTAAGCACCTCAATGGCTTCTATTGAAACTGCATTTTCAAGCATCAAAAGGATATTTGCGATTATTGACTATCAAAAAGATGAATAATTAGGAAAGATTATGGACAATACGTTTAATTTTGAAGGAATAGAAATTGGCCAGGACTTATTGGAAAGAACGAATCCTGTATTTAATACGGCCAGAATGACTCTTTTTCAGTTGGCTGCTGCAGGTCATGGTGATGCCAAGGCCCTAGCCGAAAGGCTGAATCTTACCCGGGAGGATACGCAAGACAGTAAGACAGTCAAGGCCGATGGGGATGACCTTTTCATTAACAGCATTATTATGGATGTAAGGTACTTTACCAGTGGAAACCTTGCTATGCAATCAGGATTTACAGTGGTTGACTTGCCATGTGGGTTCACGCCGAGAGCCCTTGAATTTGCAAAAAGCGGCAATAAATATGTTGGAATGGATCTTCCTGCAACAATTAATGAAATTGAACCTGCCATCATGTCATTGCTGGATGAAGATCAAAAAAAGCTTGTCTATTTTGAAGGTGTGGATGCAACTAATTATCTCTCCCTTAATTCTGCATTTGACAAGATTGAAGGGAAGGTATGCATAACGACAGAAGGGCTCCTGATGTATCTTACAGATTCCGAGATGGATGCCATGTGTGATAATATTAGAAAGATTCTTGCAGAGCATGGCGGATATTGGATTACTCTTGACCCGGAGATATCCCTTCTCTACGTTTTGATAATGAAAGCTTTCTATGGATGCCGAACAAGAGAACTTATGTATCAGATGAGATATAGAATAGAAGACAAATCTGATGCAACGGTCGTACAGAATTCAATGAATATTCGTGTCGTAGGAGATGTTGAGGAAAATATGAACAATGCAATTAATTATATTGCATCTAAAGGATTTAAACTGGAGAGAATTCCATATGCAGAACATGTGCCGGAGTTTAAAAGTTTAGAAAATGCGGATCCCAAAATTGTGGCTCAAATTAAGGAAGGCCTTAAGAGAGTATGCATATGGAAGATTACGGTTGATGAATCAGTTAAGGAGGATATTCCTGATACCGGTACTGGATCTTTTAATGCAGAGGTATCAACTGATGGAGATATGCTTAATTTAATTTTATCAGGAAATTTGGATACATTAAGCGCGCCTAAGCTTCTTGCTATTTATGAAAAGATTATGGAAGATAATGCTTTTGACTGTGTGTTCATCGATTGTTCTAAACTGGAATATGTGTCCTCTGCAGGGCTGCGTGTTCTTCTTATTATGCAAAATGACTGTGAAGGTGGGGTTACAATGAAGTCATGTAATGAAACTGTTATTGAAGTTTTATCCGATACTGATATAAAAATTAAATAAAATAATAAAATTTAGCTGGTTTCTGATAAAATAATTCCTTGGGGAAGTAGTTAGCATATAGTTATGTAGCCGTATTCAAATTTTCAATTTTGTCCTTATCATCAATAAATAATATTGTCAAAATAAGCATCATGGCATGTAAAACAACTAGAATCAATGAAGTCTAGTTGAATGCTGCAACTGATGCCGTATTTTATTTGTGTTATTAATTATGGGAGATGTATTGGGCCACCCTGCCTCTTTAAGGGCAGGATGGTTTAATTCATTTTAACTGTTGTTTTTATAGTGTCTTTTAGGTAAGTCACTTTAAGAGGGTATGTTTTTCCTTTTTTAAGCTTTTTGATAACATTCTTTTTCAGGGATTTTTGTGCTATGCCTTTTGCGTTGGTTTTGACCTTGTATGTTTTTCCGTTGAGTTTGAATATTATTGTTTTGCCTTTGACAGGTTTGCCGTTGATTTTGAGTTTGGCTTTTAAGGTTAATGATTTTGCAGTCTTTTTGGCTGTGACTTTTCTTGCTGAGAGGACCTGTTTTACTGTGACTTTATTTGTGTATGTTTTGCCGTTGTATGTCGTTTTTATTGTGTATTTTTTTGGAATCTCGGTTATCTTGATTTTAGCTATTCCATTGTTGTCTGTTTTAACGGTTTTTGTTTGTCCGTTAATGTTAAATATAACGGTTTCACCTGCACCAACTTGTCTGCCGTCGGCAGTTACAACTTTAACGCTGAAGTATTTGTCTCCAGCATAGTCAACTGAAATGTCCTTGTTGTTGATGATTTTAGTATCATCAATGACAGTGTATGCTTTAAGACAAACTGACAGGGACATCAAACTTGAATCTATCCATTCTTTTCCATCTGTACTCACTTTGGAGACTCCTTCTTCAAGAGGAAGCCTTGTTGGGGCGGCAAATGGAACAGAAGCGCTCCGGAATTCAACTTTGAATTTATCGTTGACTTTTACCGGAACATATTTGTCCAAAATTATTGTTTTGAATCCTGCAAATTCACTTGCTCCTTTCTGCGTGTGCCTTAATTCGCCATTGACATATACTTTAAGCTCATATTCGATTCCAACGTCATTGAAATAAGTTCCGACAGCACCTATTAACTCGTTGAATATTGATTCGTATTCATTTGAGTAATATGTGTAGTTTTCATCGAAAAGATATAACCCCGCAAAGTCTGTTTGATAGTTCAGGTGATAGGGAATTGTATTTTCAAAAATATATCCTACGGCCCCGTAAAGAAGTTCTTTATCGGTCTGCGCTAATAATGAAGGTTCATAGTATGACATATAGAAATATCCGTCATCTCCCCATTCGGTTCCCCAGCTGTTTTTAACAATCCATGCTCCGTCACCTTCAGGTTTGATTATAAAATTGTCTCTGCTGAAATTATCATCCCATCCGACAATGGATACCGCATGGTTCGGCAATCGAAGTTCTCCAGTATCATCATAAGTGGAGTTTCCATAAAATGCATATGTTTCCTCATTAAAAATAGGGTCAAAATGATCTGCAGAATATGATATTGAAAGTGCACCATATTTCAATAGGGCTTCCTTAATCTTTTGAGTTGTCTGATTTGTTTGGCCGGGAATAATGATTACATCCTGAACATGGACTGACATGTTTGAATCATATATTATGTCTGTGAGTTTTCCGAGTTCATCATAGATGTCAGAAGATTCCAATTGGACTCCAAACCAGCTTAAAGCATATGCCACACCGTTAATTGCACTTCCTCCTTCTGCTATATATGATGATCCGTATTTTGAATACATTAATTCCATCTTATACAAATTATTCACTGATATTGTATAATTCTGGCCGGTTGCCTTGCGTATTGCTGATTCGATTGCGCTAATTGAACCATGCGCCCAGCATGACCCGGTCATGCCCTGATTTTTAACTGAAGAAACCCATCTCCAATCACGCAAATCAAACCTTGGAGGCAAATTAACGACATTTATATTATTATTTTTAAATTCGACAGTGCCTGTAGATAATCCTGAAAAATACTCATATTCCTCATTGTCAGTTGAGAGGCCATCTCCAATATAAGTATTGTTGTTTTCGCTGAATTCACAGAATACTGCATAAATTCCGACTCCTCCATTTTCAAAGTATGAATTATTTATGTTCAGGTATGCATTATAGGAATAGATTGCATTTGCGGAATCTGGTGTGCTATATGCAACTGAATTGTCTTTAAAAAGTGAATTGTCAATATTCACCACATTGTCATCCTGAAATATCGCACCTCCCTGATATAATGCAGTATTGTTGGTGAAAGTTGAATTGACAATATTCACATCTACCAAAGATGTGTAAACTGCTCCTCCACAGGAAAATGCAAGATTGCCATCAAAAATGGAATCGGCAATATTAAGCAAACCGCCCAATTGAACAATTGTGCCTCCAAAAGAGGATGAGCAATCAGTAAAACTGGAATTGATGATACTCATTGTGGCATTATTATCTATTCCTTCACCTACAATGCCTCCTGCATCAAAAAATATTGCTCCCCCGTCATTTTGACAGTTGGCATTATCAAAAATACAGTTTTCGATGATATAGGACTGATTTTTAAAACGAGTATTGGAATATTTGATTCCGATAGCTCCGGCTGTCATGTTGGCATATAAATTGTTGAATCTTGAATTTCTTACATTCAGCCAGTAAGTACTGGCATAGATTGCTGTTGCATATTTGCCGGTCAGGTTATTAAATGTAGTGTTGTCCACTGTTAATTGTGTTTCATCCTTGGCATGAATATGGCCCATCCCAGATATTTCTCCTCCCTCAAAAATAGAATCTTTAATGTTTACAATTGCAAGGGAAGATAC
Source organism: Methanobrevibacter sp. (assembly GCF_045120835.1). Classification (GTDB taxonomy): domain Archaea; phylum Methanobacteriota; class Methanobacteria; order Methanobacteriales; family Methanobacteriaceae; genus Methanocatella. The sequence goes on along the minus strand of NZ_JBGVFE010000048.1, from coordinate 19,478 downwards.
AATATCTGCATAATATGCTGTTGTTGAATAAAAGCTACAATTGACAATATTTAATTCTTTAGAGGTTTCATTCAATCCAGTTAATTGGGGTGAATCAAAAAATGAAATAAAAGCCTTATATTCAGAATCGCTTCCGTTGTTGTTTATGAACGTGACATTATTCAAAACACACATTCCCATTTCTATATTTATTGCGTTAGGATTACCGTTGATAATTGTCAAATCATTTATGTATAAAATTGATTCGGTGACATTAAATGCAATTGCTTTATTCTTACAATCGATAATGTGGTTATGTCCGTTTATTGTAGTGTTGCCAATAATTTCAATGCCCTCTACAAAATCACTGTCACTTTCTTCTGCAAATTCATAGTTGCAGTCCAAATCACATTCAACCACATCACTTTCCGCATTGCCATAGATGGTCTTGTTAAGTTCATTAAATGGTGAGGCAGTTAAATCATCCGCCTGAACTGAATCAGTATGATTCAAATCCGCCGCATTAATCGCTCCCATACTCAGCATAAACATTAACATTATGCCAAAAATATATTTCTTTTTCATTTTATCACAACAGTTTTTAATTAATGCTATTTTTATTGAACCTCTTTGTCTTCTTCAAGCGGTGAGGTTCAAAGGATACAATCCGGACAGATGCCAAGATAGGGTGCAACGGCTTTTTTAATATCTGAAGATACCTTATTCACACCATTTGTCGCATCAATGATTTGATGTTCATAATCTTCTAGTAGATTCAAATAATTTTGCCTGATGCCAGTTAAGAATTCCTCATTTTCAAAAGTGTCTTGGCCTGAAGTTCTTGAAACTGATGTTTTAGCGTCTAAATCCAATAGAATTACCAAATCTGGCTTTTTAGCATATTTATTTAAAACACTGACCCATTCAAAAGGTTCCTGGTAAGCTAGAGAGGATATATATGATCTGTCAGAAATTATAATTTTGGATTCGTCTTCAAGTTTATCCATAATCAACATCCTGTCGGCTGCAAAAAGAAGGGCAAGTGCCTTTTGAAAGGTATCTCCTGTTGCATCAGGATTTTGTAAAAATTGTCTAATCAATTTGCCCACTTCGGAATCAGTTGGTTCAACCATAGTTTCGACCCTAAATCCATTATCCTCCAGCCACTGTTCAAGCATTTGGATTTGGGTGGACTTACCAGAACCATCAATTCCTTCAAAAACTATATACATAAAATAGAATATGTTTTAATTTAATATATAATTAATTACAAAAAGATTAATGAATAAACTAATAAAGGTGTATTTAAGAAATGGTTTTAGAAGAATTATTGGCCCCTGCAGGTTCACCGGAAGTTTTGACAATAGCTGTCAATGCAGGTGCTGATGCGGTTTATATTGCCGGACAGAATTATGGAGCAAGAGCCTATGCCAAAAATTTCACAATCGAAGAGATTGAAAAGGCAGTTGAATATGCTCATTTGAACGGATCCAAAATTCATGTGACTGTCAATACCTTAGTCAACAATTCAGAAATTGTTGACGTTATGCAATACCTGTTTAAACTATACCAAATTGGGGTGGATGCTGTCATCGTACAGGATTTTGGATTGATTTGGCTTTTGAAAACTTTCATTCCCGATTTGGAGGTTCATGCATCAACACAGATGGGCCTTAACAATTACGCTTCAATAAAATGGGCTGCCCAAAACAACATCAAAAGAGTGGTCTTGCCAAGGGAAGTCACAATCGAACAGATTAAGCAGACTGCCGAGCAACTTAAAAAGGACGATATTGATATGGACATTGAGGTCTTTGGCCATGGGGCATTATGCTACTGTGTAAGTGGAAAATGCTATATGTCCTCCTACAACAGTGGAAGAAGCGGAAACAGGGGAGCCTGTGCCCAGCCATGCAGAAGAGAATACCGTCTGAAATACAGAGGATACAATATAGGGAACGGTTATCTTCTCTCGACCCATGACCTTGCAACATACAATAATTTAAAAGCGATTGAAGATGCAGGAGTCAAATCCCTCAAATTGGAAGGTAGAATGAAATCCGGAGACTACATTGGAACCATTGTAAACAGCTACAGGAACCTCATTGATGGAAATGAAGGGGACTACAAAAAAGATCTGCACCTTGTCTTCAACAGACAGTTTACAAACGGATACATGATGGGAGATAAGCCCGGAGATGTAATGGGAAGAGGACATTCCGGCCATGAAGGATTATACATTGGAGACATCATCGATATTGATGGCACCAAAGTAACAATTGAGATTAAAAACAAAGAGATTCCAGTCATTTTAGAGCCGGGAGATGGAATCGCATTCAAATATAACGGAAAAATTAAGGGAATCTATCTGGAAGATATTGTAAAGCAGGATGAAAATGAAATCATCATAAACACCACACGCCTTTTAAAGGTTGGAACGGAAGTGTTCATCAGCTATTCAAAATCCACTCACGATTATCTGAAGCAGTTTGAAAAGGAAACCATCAGAAATAATGTCGCAATAAGCCTGTCCATGACTTGGGATGAGAAACTGAACCTGTTTACCAAGGTAGAATACCATCTTGATGATGAACTGATTAACTTCAGGCACAAAACACTGGACAAATTTGAAAAAGCCAAAAACAAACCTGTTACAGAAGAAGTCATTGAAAAACAACTTAAAAAGACAGGCGGAACACCATTTTACATTGAAAACATTCGCTTTAACAATATGCCAAATGATATTTTCATACCAATCAGTGAGATAAATCAAATTAGACGTGAAATTCTGGATACCGCCACAGAATTACTGCTGAATCATCAAACACCAACAAAGAAATCGGTTAAGGCTGTGCGCAAAAATTTAACCAAATTCATTGAGGATTACCGGGACAATCCAGGAAAAATAAAAAACAAAAATCCGAAATTGTCAATATTTATCGATGACCTCTCACAAATACGAGCCGCATCAGGTTTTGATTTGAAAAGAATCTACTTTGATGGGAACTGCCACTACAACAACCCTGATGACTACTATGAAAACATAAAGGAAACCCTGAAAAAAGGAAGTTTGATGGCAGCCCCAACAGAGTTCGTTTGGGTTCTTTCTTCATTCATAAGCCAACAAGATGCCATCAGATGCAACGAAATCATCAAGGAGCTGGAAGATGAGGGAATCATCATATCCGTCATGGGCGACTTTCCGGGCATGAGCGAGATATTTGACTGTCCCATATACGGAAACCATAATCTAAACGTGTGGAATAGTTTCTGCATTCATGATTTGAATGCTGCAGGATTCAAGTCACTCATATTGTCCTGTGAACTTTCAGGAGATGAAATCAGGGAGGCAGTAATGAGAAATCATGACAGAAACATTGAATTGGAAATGATTGTTAATGGAAACCTTGAGGTAATCGTTAGCAAAGATGATTTCACCAACTTAAATGATGGAAAGGACTTTATCATTTCAAACGATGCGGATTATGCAACTTTGGAAGACAAAAAAAGAAAAAAATTCAAATACAAAGTATTCTTTGACTATAACAGACAGAGCCACATCATCAACAAAGACTGCCTGTGTTTAATTGAAGAGATTAATGAAATCAAAAAGATGGGCCTTGACAGCCTGATACTTGACTGCAGATATTCAAACGAAAAGTACACGTCCCAGATTCTATCAATCTATACTGAAGGCCTTAAAAACAAAACTTCCGAAGAGCTTACACAATACAAATACGACATTATGGATTTCTCACAATCCTACATTAACAAAGGCAATTACATAGAGGGAAGATTGCATGAAAATTCCTGAATTGCTTGCGCCTGTCGGATCAATGGAGCATCTGAAAGTTGCCATCAATGCCGGCGCCAGTGCAATCTATTTATCCGGGAAAAATTACGGAGCCCGAAAATTTGCGGAAAACTTTACATTGGAGGAAATGGAAGAGGCAGTAAATGCCGCCCACATGCACAACGTTAAGGTTTATGTTACCGTAAACACATTAATTAAGGAATCTGAACTTGAAAGCGTAATGAATTATTTATCCAAGCTATATGAAATGGGAGTGGATGCCGTTCTGGTGCAGGATTTGGGTCTGATTGAATTGATCAATGAATATCTGCCAAATCTGAAAATCCATGCTTCAACACAACTGACATGTGAAAATCAGCTCAAAGTGAATTATCTTGAAAGCAAAGGAATCAAAAGAGTTGTTCTTCCTCGTGAAATGAGAAAGGAGGAAATCGAAAAGCTTAAAACAAATATGGAACTTGAAATATTCGTTCATGGAGCCTTGTGCTACTCTTATTCTGGACAGTGCCTGCTGAGCAGTTTTAAAGGTGGACGAAGTGGAAATAGAGGCACATGTGCTCAGCCATGCCGTCAAAAATATAGAATTGATGGAATAAAAAAACATGACTATTATCTCTCCCCTTCAGATTTATCCCTTTACAACCACCTGAAAGAGATTTCCGAATTGAATATAAGCTGCATCAAAATTGAAGGGAGAATGCGGTCAAAAGAATATTTGGCAATCACTGTGAGCAATTACCGTAAAGCACTGAACAGGCTAAAAAGCAAAAAGAAATTCGATACTGAAGAAATTGACCTTGTCTTCAATCGTGGATTCAGCGAAGGGCAATTTTTGAACAAATCCAAAAGAAGCATAAGGGCAGGCCATATTGGTTTGAAAATCGGCAGAGTCATAAAAAGCAAGAAAAACCAAATTGCAATACGGCTGAATGATTTTATCAGCACAATACCTGAAAAAGGTGACGGACTTTTAGTTGTCAAAAACGATAACGATTACGGTTTTGAAATATCTCAAGACCCAATAATAACAACACTAAACCACTTTCAGAAGGGCAAAAACAAGCAGGTCAAAGACATGACCCGAAAAAACAAGGTCATGATTGTTAAAAAAGTTTGGCAAAACAAAAAAGAAGACTTTAATCTAAATGAATCTGATGTATATCTAACCAAAAGAAATAGCTTATCCAAAAAGGTTAAGGAAATTGAAAATAAAGGCTCAAGCTATGTCAAATCCAAATTGATTTTAACATTTTCACTCAAAAATAAATTTCCTCTCTTAAAAGCAAGACTGACCCTTGCAAACCGAAAGGAAATAAATGCTGAAGTTATGGGAGATACTCCCTTTGAAGAACCGCTTAAAAAAAGTGTCAGTGTAGATACAATCAAAAAACAATTGTCAAAACTTGATAAGTACCCATACCAGATTACACAAATCAACGTCAATTACGATGGAACATTATTCCTTCCAATCAGAAAAATCAATGAACTCAGAAGAAATCTGTTTGAAAAGCTGGAAAGCGAAATTGCAGACTCATACAAACATGAATACCGAGAAATTAAACTAAATTTATTTGAAAACACCCCGGAAGATAAACCAATTAATCTTTCATTTTATACCAATAATCTAAATCATTTGAAAAATATTGAAAACATTAAAAGAGTTTACCTGGAAATTCCTCCAGATGACGATTCATTAGTCCTCAGCAAAGACACTTATAATCTGAATTACATGGTCAGTTTCATTAAGCAAGCGATTGAACTCTCATATGGCAAGGAGTATGAACTAATCTGGAAATGGCCAGACATTGTCCATGACAGCTTATTCAAGGCATTGAACAAAGTCCGAGGAATATTAAATAAAATGCACTATTCCCTTCCAATAATGAGCAATGCATTTAATGGCGAATACGGCCCATATTCCATGAACATCTCAAACAATGCCTCAATAGACAGCCTTGAAAATTACAGAATACTAACTCTATCGCCAGAACTGCGAAAAGAGGACTATGAGAATATAATTGAACATTCCAGAAATCCTGATAAAATTGAAATGCTGGTTCAGGGATCTGTGGAGTTGATGAAGACAAGATATCCTATTTTATATGGAAACGAAACAAAAAAAGACTGCAGAAACTACCTGATTGACAATAAAAACAACAGATACTCCATCCACAAAAGCATTTCAGGTGAGGAATTGACAATATTTGATGGTAGCGAACTTTCATTAATAGATAAAATCGATCATCTAAAAGAGATTGGATTTAGGAATTTCTCAATTGATGGGCGATTTAAGGACGACGACTATTATAATATAATTAATATGTACGATAAGGCACTGAATGGTTGTATTAATAAAAAAGAACTTGAAAAATACAGTCCAAAAAACACCAATGCCAACTTTTAGATTACTTCTCAGATGCTCTCGGCAAAATTGAATATTTATTAAGATACAAATTATTTCTACAAAAGGGTTTGGTAAAATGTGCGGAGAAAGAATTACATTGCAAAATATAAAGGGAATTGGGGACAAAATCTCTGAAAAAATACTGAATAGTGTTGGAGGCGAAGAGGAACTTCAAAAGATAGTTGATAATGTTGATGTCGAAAAAATAGCAAATATTGAAGGTATCAGCCAGAGAAAAGCTATTGAAATAATGAACCAGCTATTGAATAATCCGGAATATGAATTCATAAAAAGTGACAGAGCAATGGAGCTTTATGAAGACATCATAAACAAGATTTTAGATTATTCAAACACTTCATACTCCAAAAACAGGATTTTGCTACTCTCTCCCTCAAAGAATATGGACAAGATTAATGCCAACCTTGATTTTGTAATGGATGCCAAAGAGCATGTCTCCAGACTTCCAATCATTAAGTTGAGGGGACTGATGAAAAACCTGAAGGAAGTCGAAGAGGCAAAAGCTGAATATGACCCAAGCAAAGCCATCATCGTTGAAAGTGAAGAGGACAATTCTTACCTTACCGATTTGGGTCTAAACCAATATTATCCCATCATTACTGCTAGCGATTCCCCATTGCTTAAAGAGGAACTTATGAATTATGATTTGGTATTCTACGTTTACTCACAGGGGATACTTGATTTTGAAGGAATGCCAAACCTTATAATGATAAACATCGATGAAAACGATTACGAAATTGTTCCCGAAAAAATCATAAACTTCTTTATCCAAAACAAGGAACTGTTCTCAAGGGTCCATGAGATACAGAAAATCAGAAACAATGAAAGTGTTTTGGGAGAAATCATTCCAATAATTGATGAGTTAAATATTATTGACAAAAGGGAAGTTGATATTGAAAAACTTGTCTATTCTCTAAAAGAGGATATGGATAATGAGCTAGAAAAATCGATTAAACAAGTTGATCTTGAAGGAGATGAAATACTCAACCTATTAAACAATAACTTCCCTCCAAAGATTAGTAAAATATTTGACGAAATTATTAGTAAAAGAAAGGAAATTATCCGCCAGGAAACCGGATTGAGTTTCGACCCGTTTCTTAGAACATACCCCATTCAGATTGATGACAGCGAAATCGAAAGGGTGAGCCTGGAACAATCATCCAAAAAAGAAAACGATATTTTCGACATTAAAAAAACCGCTGCAATTGAATTAAACTCAATTAAGGAAACGGCCATACAAGAAGTTAAGGATACCATTAAATTTGACTATGAATTTAGTTTAGGTAGCTTCGCTTATGAATACGGACTGTGCAGACCCCAATTCAGTGATGAGATAAAATTAAAAGGAGCATTGCACCTGGAACTATCACTTGAAAAGGATAAGGATCATGTGCAGAAGGTAGACTACCAATTAACCCAAGATGAGAACATTGCCCTTTTAACCGGAGCAAACAGCGGAGGAAAAACAACCCTGCTGGAAACACTCACCCAAATATCAATTATGGCACAAATGGGCCTTCCAGTAAGTGCCGACAGTGCCGAAATAAAATTATTCGATGAAATTTACCATTTCTCAAAGAAGAGATCTCTTGATGCAGGAGCCTTTGAATCATTCTTAAACGTGTTCATACCAATCGTCACCACAGATAGTGAAAAGTTAGTACTGCTTGATGAACTAGAGGGAATAACCGAACTTGATGCGGCAGTTAAAATAATCTCAACATTTATAGATATGATAAAGGAATCCAATTCCTATGGAGTTATCGTCACTCATATGGCTAGAGAACTGATGAACTACACTGACATTAGAGTGGACGGCATTGAAGCAAAGGGACTGGATGAAAACTATAATCTGATTGTCGATAGAACCCCGAAAATGAATTTCCTTGCTAAAAGTACTCCCGAATTGATTCTAAAAAGAATTTATGAAAAATCAGATGATGATTTAAAAGCAGTATATGCCAGAATTTTAGAAAAATTCTAAAAACACCACATACTACTTTGTTCTATTTAATTCAGTTCATTGATACTTCTTCCTTTTGTTTCAGGGAATGTCCAAATCCAAATGCCGCAAAGCATAGCAAATACTGCGGCAATTGCTATTCCATAACTTAAATCGAAATATGTTGCAACGATAGTTATTATTACTGGAGTAATGAACTGCGCTCCCCGTGCCAGATTGAATACGGTTCCAACGGCAGTGTTTCTTATTTTTGTTGGGAACAATTCTGAAAACAGTGCGCCAAATCCTCCGAAGAATCCTGTTCCAAAACCTGTCAGGAACATGAAGACAAAAATTAAATTCGGAACGGCATCGATTTGGTTCCAGCAGAGAGTTATCATGGATATGCTTATGGCCATGATGAAACTGTATATTGTAAATGCCGGACGCCTTCCAACCTTTTCAGCTACAAAACCAAAACTTGTATACCCTAAAAAGTCTCCACTTTGGATGATTATAATTCCGATTGTAGTGCTGATTAACGCCAAACCCCTTTCCTGTTCAAGATATGTTGGCAGCCATGAATATGTAAACCAATATGCAGACATACCAAATACACACAATATTAAAGATATTAGGAATATTTTTCTGTACTCCCTTGAAACTAGCTGTTTAAACTCGGAAAAAATACTCTTATTAACGTATTTGTCCTTATTTTGAATCCAAACATCTGATTCATTAAGATATTTCCTTATGAAAATTACTATGAGTGCAGGAATTATTGAAACCAAAAATGTCAATCTCCATCCAATGATTGGACTTACCGTGCCTCCAACAATTGAAGCCAGAATCACTCCTACGGGTGCTCCGGATTGCATAAAAGCCCCAAATTTAGCTCTCAAATTATCCGGAAATGTTTCATTGATATAAATCTGACCAGTAGCCCATTCTCCACCGACACCCAAACCGGTGATGAATCTGAATAGAACCAATGAATAAAAAGACCATGAGAAAGCAGACAACATCGTACCAAAAGAATAAATCATAATTGTCCATTGCAATACTTTTTTACGACCATATTTGTCTCCTAAAGCTCCAAAAATGATTCCACCTAGACCTGTAGCAAATAATGATATTCCAAGACACAAAGAAAGCATTTCTGCTGAAAAATGAAGGTCGGTTTGAAGCTGAGATATCAGAAAAGTGAATAACACCAAATCATAGAAATCAAAGACCCATCCGGCCCAGCTCAGAGCAAATATCCTATAGTGATTTTTATCAAGTTTTGTTTTTTCATTCAGCAACATAATTCTTCAACCCAATGCGTTAACTATTAATTAATTAAACGTTGGACAATATATATCTTATTAATTTAATTCTCACCGCAGATATTCATGAAGCCCGTTAAGTTCTCCTTTTGTACCCATACCAAGTTTTACAAAATTTGTTCCAATTGCGCCGCCACATTAGAGTAATTTAGAAAATTGGAGAGCATCATAATTAAAAAGAAGTCATGCTGATTTATCTTTAATTTTACTTAAAACCAATAGGATTATCGAGGATATTCCTAAAAACATAACTATCGACAGCATGATTTTAGAGGATGTTATGAACGAAGGAACGTTATCATTAAGGGCACTTGAGGTCCCTAAAATGAAACCACATATTATGGAAAATAGCGAGAGACTTATGCTTTTTCCAACATCCTTGCTTGTGGAAAGCATTGCAGATGCATCAGACAAGTCTTTTTGATCTACAATTGTCAATACAAAACGATTATTTGGTGATGAGAACAATCCATGTCCAATTCCCTGGAGGACACAAGCAATTAAAAGCGCATAAACCGGCACAATGTCCATGAAAAATAGGATGGCCACAGTAATTACAATAAATGTTAAAGCAATGGAAGAAATAGTGCGTTCATCTCTTTTATCGGATAATTTTCCTGCAAATGATGAGACTAATACTACTGCAATAGGTGTTGAAAGCAAGAACAGTCCTGTAAAACGGGCATCATATCCTAAAGCGTTTTGCAAATAGAGATTTAATATATATGATGTTATAAATGTCATGAAATACATTACAAAAGCCGAATAATTGCCTAAAACATATTTGAAATTTTTCAAAAGATTCAGGTCAAATACTGGATGTTCTTTATTCTTTTCGACTTTGAAAAATATGATTAGCATAATGATACTGAGAATAAATATGAAAATATTATTGTTGTCCAGTTTTACAATACCATATAAAAACAGACCCATAAAAAGAACATAAATGATGGAACCTATATTGTCTGTTTGTTTAACGTCATCAGTATGCCACTCCTTATCTAGTTTAACTAATATCAGTAGTGTGATGATGTATACTGGAATCAATATTAGGAAAACCGCCCTCCAGGACAAGTAGTAAACAACAAGACCCGATACTGAATTGGACAAACATAACCCAATGTATCCGCAAGATCCCATTATTCCTAAAGCGTATCCTAACTTGTCGGAAGGAAGCTGTATTGCAACAATAACGTACATTGCCCCATTAATGATTGCGGTTGCAATACCCTGAATAATGCGGGAAAGAAGAAGTGTGTTGATATCGGTTGAGAAAGCGGAAAGCAATAATCCTACAGTCATCAATACTATACTGTATTTGAGATATCTTCCAATTCCATATTTTGAAACATATTTTCCCAAAGGCAGCATCAACGATACCGAGGTTATTAAAAAAACTAAATTGATAGCATTTAGCATTTCAACAGATAAATGCAAATCTGACTCAATTGTGGGAAGCGCTACCGTAACCATATTTGCAATGAACTGAACGCAAAATAACAATAAGCATCCAAGAATCATTACCCATTTATCTTCAACTTCTTTTTTCATAGATATTAAAATATTAATTTATTTCTCTATATAATACTTTTTTATAATGAATTAACAGATAATCTGATTCTCTATTTTACTTACGGCGGAGTTTATTATTTTTAAATATTAAACTATATCTGAATATAACAATCCAAGAGATCTGTAAGTGAATAATGCTATGTATGGCACGATTATGATATTAAGAATAGATAAAACTACTAAATGATCAAAGATAAATGTTAAAACGAATTCAATACAGGTGACAATCACAAATATTGCTAGAGACAATAATAATAACTTGCCTATACCGATTCTTGTTATGTCTTTTGCGGCTGCATAAAGATTTAAAGCTTTTCTTAAACTACCGGTATGTGCCAATCTTGCTTCAGACATGGCCTGGAAGAATGAAAAGACTAAAAATACCATCATGCCTCCTGAAAAGGTAAGGGCAAAAGAAATAAATAATGGGAATGAGGAGTTAAATATTGCATCTGCAACTGTAGCTTCTCCCGTAATTATAGATGGAGCCTGTAGAATTATTGCCTGAGCAATATCAAAAAGGTTGCCGAAAAGATTTGTAAGTAAGGCTATAAATAAGATAACTATTGCAGGGACTATAAAGTAGAATATTGTGATAACGATTTTACTAAGACCGGTTCTCCAGTTTTCATACCATTTAAAATCAGGAAAGTAATCTTCCATTTCAACCCCAGTTTTAATACACTGAATTGATATCCTACGAGTAATAACTCCGATTATAAATGCAATTAAAAGATATATTCCGCCAATCACCAGATTCCAAAGATCAACAATTCCAAATATTACAGTCACTACTCCTTCAAAAGTAAATGCTGCAGAAAATAATAATAAAATGGCATAGATTGATAATGTTTCTAAATTTTTTGATGGAAATAATATTGCATTTTCAATTATTTCTCTTATCTCCATATTAACATCCTTTGAATATTTATTATTAATTAATATATTTTAAAAAAATGATATTTAAGTTTTTGTGCGATTTTTTAAAAAAAGACAAAAATAACTCAAATATTAAACTATATCCGAGTACAATAGTCCGAGCGCTCTTTGAGTGACCAATACAAAGTAGGGAGTTATTACAATACTAAAAGTTAATAATAAAAATGGATACTTATTTAAGATAATTGCTAAAAGTAACTCAATAACAGCAATAAGTGCGAGAACCACTAAGGTCACTATTATTACTTTGCCCACACCAATTTTTTTCATGTCTTTCGCTGATTCAAAAATGTTTAAAGCTTCTTTTAAACTGCCAGTATTTGCCAATCTTGCTCCCGCCATGGATTGAAGGAATGAAAAGACCACGTACAAAACTAAAGCTACAGTGACTGTAATGGCTAAAGAATTCGCAAAATTGCTTAATGTGTGAGATATGGCATTAACTGCAACATCTACAGGGCCGCTCATAATGTAAACGTTGAATGCCTGCAAAACAACTTCCTGACAAACAGCTATAGCATTGCCAAAAAGATTTGCACCATACCCTACAACTACAACAATCAATGCAGGAATCATATAGTAGAATATTAAAACAACTGCATTGTCGAAACCGGTCATAAAATCTTCATACAATTTAAAGCCCGGAACATTCTCGTCATGTTCAATTCCGGATTTAATAATTTTGATGTGGTAACCGGAGATTAAAATGCCTATTATAAATGCAATTAAGAAATACATTCCACCAGTCAAATAATTCTCTGAATCAATTATTCCAAATGCATTTGTTAAAACTCCTCCAAGAGCGAATAATACTATAAGAACTGACAAAAGAAGATAAATTGCATATCTTCCAGTATTTTTTGATGGAAATAGAAAGGCATCCTTAATTATTTCTGTTATCTTCATTTAAATCTCCTCCGACAATTATGTATAAACAACTTCACTATCAAAAGTCTATATATCATTATATATTTAAATTAAGGATATAAATAGTTTTAGGGAATGCTTTAGAATTGTATAGATGAAGAATTTGGCTCTTGAAAATGAATTTAATTACTAATTAAAAAATTAAAAAAATGAAATGGAATAACTCAAAAGCGAGTTATTCTGCCCTACGGATTTTGTGTTGAAATTTATTTCTTTTTGTGTTGAAAAGCTATCGTTAATGTATGTGGGCAATACATATTGAAAAAGAATGAATATGGTTAATAAGTAGTTAAAAGCGTGTAGAATAAAAAAAGATTAATGAAAAATTTTAAAAAAATAAAAGCAATCAAAAAAGATTGCTTAATATTATTCGGCAGTATATATTCTGATACCTTGGATGATTAGACATATGCCTATAAGAATTGCAGCATAAATTGGGTTAGTAAGTGAGAATCCTCCAAGGATAAATGCTACAATACCCAAAATTATTATCAGTATTGAAGCAAGTTTTGATACTCCCTCTCCTGAAAATATTCCAGCGATACCTAATAGGACCATTAGAATACCAATTATATAGAATTGTAATCCTAAAAGGAATGATAGTGCATCAATGTTGAATATGAATAATAAACCGAATATGATGGCCAGAATTCCAATAATAATATTAAATGCTGAAAATCCAGCAAGGATTGATGCTATACCTAGGAACAGTAAACTTACTCCAATAAGGATGGATACGAATCCAGAACTAAAAATAGGGAAAATTATAAAAATTAATCCTAAAATTATTGATAGTATTCCAGATGCTTTATTAGCTTCCATATTTTTTCCTCCTAATTTTTTCATGCTCACCTTTCAAGTGAAAATATAAAAATTCAAAAAGCGTGATGCTTTTTACATATTAAATTATCTTAAATATAATATTTAATATTTGTTATAAAAGGGGATTATCATAATTGTTTTGTGTCGATGTAAAAGTTGTTGGCATAATATGTTAATTAAAACAAAAGTTTTCTACTAACAATACTTTTAATGAATTAAATCGGATTTGTGGCAAGATTATTAAAATCAACATTAATTTAAACTATATTCATTCCATTAAGAGATAATCGTCGCTAAATCATCAATCCGTTCACAATGGATTATATAAAAGTTATTATATATGAATGATAAACTATATGTATGGAAGTTTTTATTATTTATGAATTTTTTGTTGCAATTTTAATATTTGGCGTGTTGTTTGCAGTTGGAAAATTTATCTGTAAAAAATTAAATGCAAGTGGGAGTAGGGTTTTAAATCCACTTGAATATTTCCCCGAAGAAGAATTTCAAACATTAAAACAAGTCTTTTACTTGATAATGATGTTAATATTCTTCGTTCTCATATTATACATAATCATAGTCAGAGGAAATGATTTAATAGGCATTGCTGTTGTACAGGTGATTGTATCATTATATGTTGCTTTAACTTTAGATTACAGTGCTTGGAACAATAAAATATTGTTTTTCTTATTAATACCCTATGAAACTATAGTATTCATTGTTTTTAATGAATCTGCTGGAATATGGTTATTCAATGCAATGCACATTCTCGTTTATGCCTATCTGATGAAAGTATATTTCGATAAATTCAGACAGTATACTCAGACAAACAGTCTTGGAATTACCATTATACTCTTGTTCTCTATAATTTTTGCCAGTTTCATTATAACCATATTCGCAGAGAATGTTGATCCTTTAAGTTCATTGGTCATGGTTTCAAATGCATTTACAAGTAACGGTTATGCAATACTCGGTAATACCGGTATAGGTAAACTCACTGCAATAGTTTTGGTTTGGGGAGGATACATTATATCCGGTGTAAGTACCGCCACATTGACTGCAGCAATTCTTTTAAGGCATAATAAAAAACGTGAAAAAGAGTTAAACAATCGTTTGGATGAATTGGAATCATTAATTAAAAATAATCAAAAATAAGATATTGATAATTTCAATATCTTATCCATAACTTTATTTTTTTAATTCAGCTAAATTTTCTTTTAACAGTTTATAAATGTTTTCTGCACCGATGATTTCATCATCACTGACTTTCCAGCTTGAAGGGTATAATATGAATGGTTTGGATTGGTCTCCACCGGCTCCACCATGGCTTCCAACTAATTCTTCAAAAGCGCATACCTCATCTGCTTCTTCATCATAAAAACTGTTTACTAGAATATCTGGAGTATGTTCAAATGAACTGGTTCTTTTTAAATGTCTAACAATATTGTCTCCAAATCCTTCAAGAGGGTTTTCACCTTCAATTTCGCCACTGTCAAGGTAATAAGTTCCGTTTTTACCGATAGCCAAATCACCATGCTCCTGGGATTTAACTAAAATAAAGCCGACATATTCATTATTTGTAATGCCAGGTATCAGTTCAGGGAAATAACTGTTAAGTTCCTCGTATGTTAATCTTTGACTCCATTGTGTCAGATAAATCATTGCAAGATTGCCTGAAGCCAATACGATAACTTCGGAGTCACTTAATTCCTGTTGTTCTTTTTCTTCTTTTTTAATTTTTTTCTTGTCTCTTGAAAATGGAGAAGATCCTGCAAAGTGGTCTTCATCTGAACTCAGTTTTGCAAACATTGTCATGTCTTCAGGAAGCAATGATTTGACAAAGTCTTCAAATGTTTGACCATATCTTTGGGTGAATGTGGCACCATTTGTCTGGCCATGATCGGATTGAATCACAAACTGATAGTCCCTAGGGCAGTATTTATTCGCATCGGTTAAATGTTTAATCTGTTTGTCCATTTCCCTTAAGGCGAACCATGCGTCACTATCCCTGACACCGGAGTGGTGTGCTATTTCATCATAACCAAGGTATGTTGAGTATGCAACGTCAACATCTCCAACCATCATGTCTCCGATTAGTGTTGAAGTGTTAATTTCTCTCATGAACACGTTTGTAGCCGCTCTTGTTGGAATGTAGACTATTCCACGTTTTATTCTTGGTCTGACATTTCTCAATGAATGTGTGATTTGTGACCAGATTTCGCGTATGATGTCTGCAAGAAACAAAGCAATTATTCGTGCAAAATTGCTGGGATTTGAGAATACTGAATACCATGCCTTATTGTATAATTTTTTAAAGTCCATGATCTTACTGAATGTAAATATTACATTATCAGTATCTCCTGAGAACAGATTTGATCTGCTTGCACCATTGTCAACAAGCAATCCGTTTCCATCTGAAATCCTCTGTTCCAATTCAGGCACTTTACTTATTCCGGAACATTGCATCATCTGATTGCCATTGCTCTTTTCTATCCATCTGAATGCAACAATGCCTTCATTATTTCCATGAAGTATTCCCGCTTGGCTTGCACCGGTTTGGGAAGACAGATCAGTTTCCCACTTTCTAAGTGTGTAATGGTTACTGTCAATCATGTTTTTCATTGTCGGCATTTCTCCTCTTTCGATTGCTTCACATAAGACTTCGTAGGCAAGCCCATCAATTTCAACAATTATTACTCCAGGGTAATCTTTAATTTCAGTTTTTCTTTTCTTTTCCGCATCTCTTAAAACAGACCGGTAATAAGAACTGTCATCATCAATTGTTATTAATGCTGATAGTATGGTTGTAACGGCCGCCATAGCCAATGGGGCAAGAATCATTGCAGCACCTTTGATTTCTATATCAAATAGTGGTGCGAAAAACTGAAGCAAAAGTCCATTTAATATTAATGCACCTACACCGAAGGTTAAAACTAAAAATGGCATTGCTATTCTTGTTAAGATAGGCCAGAGTATTGCATTTACTAAACTGATAAAGAGTACCAAAACGATTATGTCATCAAGATACCTCGCTTCGACTCCCAATCCTAAAAAACATATCAAGTATATTCCCAGGACATTTCCAATGAATACAATTAAACTTCTTTTGAAATTTCTTTTGGGTGTTTGTTTTTGATTAATAACTTCCATACTACTCCTTTGTTATTTATTTATTTTATACTTTTCAATTTGTTTTTGTGTATTTGGGTAGGTAACTTTCACTGCATTTTCTATTGGCCCCATCTAGATTAACTACAATTTTTTCCACTTGAGTGGGTCTTGCTTGAACAGTGGAAATGGTATTGGGTAATCAGTATGAGGGGATAAACATTTTTGCCTCTGCTGTTTTGGCCATGTGAACAGCCTGTCAGTAATTGCGCAGATTAGGATATTTGACCATTAAAAAAAGAAATGAATAAGATGAAGATTATCTTATTCGGTTGTAAACAAATGCTCCGATTGTAATGATTACAAAGGAGGTTATTATAATTGCTCCATTTTTGATAACATTAATCAGGTAACTGCCGGCTGATTTCAAGAAGTCTAAAATCGCCTGAATTAATGATAGGATTTGATTGATTAGATCAATAATGAAATCTATCAGACCAAACAGCAATCCTAAAAGTTGTTGTATAAGTGAAATAATTGCTGAGATAAGTCCCATAATGAAATTCAATATTGCTCCAATTAAGTTTATAATCTGTTCAATGAAACCTAATATAATGCCAAATAATTTTAAGAGCCCGTCAAGCCCTTCCCATATCGATGCAAGCATATCTAAAAGTTGTTCAAGGGCATCCATCAAAGACTGAATTCCCATCATTATGTCCTCAAACAGATTTGTCAGTTCATCCAAAGCATTGGCAAACAATAGAAATCCATTTATTAATGTGTCGATAATAGGTTTCCATGCATCATAAAGTGCATTGGCAAGGGATGCGAAATCATCATATAAATTATTTAGGAATGTGGCGTTTGTTTGATTATCTGCTGGCTGAGCGATATTTGTAATGTTGGTTTTATTGGTAATGTTTGTTGTATTTGTTACATTAGTTAAATTATTGGTTTGATTTATGACTTTTTCGTCATCATTGATGGTTCTAAATGATACTGTATATGCAAAATAATCTGATTCATTGCCAGATACAGATTTTAAAACTTCAAAACTAAAAACAGCTTCAGTATGGTTGTTTATTTTTTCAGGGTTGCTTACTTTCCCGTGTGAAGCTGCAACCGCTTCACCGACCTTGGTATTGGAGGAACCGGTTTTAATAAAATCTGACATTATTCTTCCAATATGGTCTGTTGAATCCAGTTTGTAGCATTCGATAATCGCCAGTTTCAGGGTATTTGAATGTCCCGCCCTTGATGCAGAGGCATGTTTGAATTCATCTCCCGGACTTGCGGCAGGTTTTGAATAATCAAGCCTAAATCCTCTAAAACCATCGCTAAATTTAATGTCATTTCCCTTTCCTTTAGCTAAAATGTATTTCTTTTTGGATTTATCGTCCGTTTTGTTTTTATCTTTTGTCTTCTTGTCAGCGGTCTTATTTTTGTCGACTTTTTTGTCATCATCCACTTTTTTGTCATCGACGTTATCATCATCGATTGTTTTGTCATGATCTGTTGCATTGTTGTCATCATGTGTGGCATTGTCCGCTACGACAATGGTTAAAAAACAAAAGGAAACTAATATAACAAGAATTAATGTAACTATTTTTTTGTTCATGTTATGCCTCTATATTGATATTTTATATTTATTCATATATATTAAGATTATGGCATTTTTGGATAAAATTAACGTAACATTATGTTATTAGTTGTCTATTCGGCCAATACTTTAAATTTTAAATACTATTATCTAAAAATATATATCTATCAAGCAGTTAAGTTATGTGATAAAAATGAATTTACGTGAAATTATAATGGACGCTATTAAATATCCTATTAGCGATACTCGAAAATTTTTAATATTCTGTGCTTTAATTATTCTAATGAGCTTATCAACAGTTCTTCCATCATATGGCATTAATGATGGTACTTTATCCATTATTTTAAGCCTTGTGACTTTAATTGTTTCCTTTATTGTTTTAGGGTACTCAGTTGATGTCATTAAAGGTGGAACTGAGGGTGATGATACACTTCCTGATTTTGATTTTGTAAAACAATTTGTCATGGGTATTAAGGCATTGATTTTGGAGATAATCTATTTCATCATACCTTTAATCATTGTCATAATTGTCGCTTCCGCAACAGGACTGTTTTCCTCATTCACCAATATCGTATATGCAAGCATTGACGCTATGGCCAATAATGCAACCGACCTGACTATGATAGTCTCAGCAATTCCACAGTCAACAATGAACACATTCACCAATGCGTTAACCATTACTTTAATTGTTGCAATTATCCTATTCATCATATTTTCATTGATGTCATTTACAGGACTTGTCAGATTTGCAAAATCCGGAAGCGGAACTGAAGGTCTGAGATTCAGATCAATAATAAGGGACATGTCAAAAATTGGCTTTGTAAAGATTATAGTTACATTGATTGTAATTTATATAGTTGCATTTATTCTCTCAATTGTTATCGGACTAATCGGGCTGATTCCATATATTGGAGTTTTCATAAGCATTTTTGTAGGAGTACCGTTTATAATCTTGTTTTTATACAGAGCTGTCGGTTTATTATATGCTGATGCATAATATTAAACCATTTTTTTTCTTTTTA
>NZ_JBGVFE010000047.1:0-7582 GCF_045120835.1 Methanobrevibacter sp. | reverse complement strand
TTCCAGTGTTTTTTTAATCTCCTTTGCAAGGCTCATTCTGTACTGTCCCTCTTTGGAGGATACTAGAATTCCCCATTTTTTTGCATTTCGCGCCTTTGTAATCCTTGCAAATCTAATTCTCAGGATTCTGTCTGCAAATTCATCCATGCTTCTGATTTCTGAGTTGTACGGATCAAGTGCAATGACAGGAGCATTTGAGAATAGCCTGATTCCAAGGGGGTGGAAATTTCCGCTGCCGATGAATAGAATAACGTCAACCTCAAGGTCCTTTATTGATGAGAAGTTACAGCCCAGGACCTGTCCCTTTCTTGTTGATGCAGAGGAACCTAAAATGACCTCTTTGCCGTTGTCTTCCAGAAAATCACGAGTTTCATTAAGTAAATGCAAGTGCTGTGTTGTTGTTACAAGGCCGATTCTTGAAAAACCTTTCAGCTCTTCAAGACATTTTTCAAGGTCTTTTTTAATGTCAATCTTTGAGTAGGCCTCAACAAACAGGGTCGGCACTTCATATTTCAGCGGAAGTGGGGTGTGGCCGTAATGGACAATGAGGTCAACTGAGCCTTTCATTTTCCAGTCTCCAACATCGCATGCTCCAAAGCAGGGGTCGCCGGATATTATTACAATCGCTTCTGTTTCCTCTTCGATTGCTCTGGCTATCTTTGTTGCCTGTGTCTTTAGGCCTTCCGGAAACTGGAGCCCAACGCTTTTTGCATCGAGTGAGTTGATTTTGCGGATAACCCTATCAATATCCATATCATACATTGACATTTTAATCTTCAATTGTCTTTTCTATAACTACCTTGCCGTCAATTACGTCCAGTTTTACAATGGATAGCACATCAACACCGGTTTCCTCTTCAACGATTTTTTTGCCGTCTCCTTTTTCAATGACTGCCACTATTGATTTCAATTCCAAATCAAGATCCTGCAATGTTTTGATAAGTGCCACCAATGTTCCGCCGGTACTTACGACATCATCGATAAGCAGGATTTTTTCACCCGGATGGAGGTCATTTACATAAAGGTTTGATGAACCGTAGCCTGTTTTCTGATAGACTTCTGTTTCCCCATCAAGGCCATATTGTCTTTTACGGATTACAACAAATGGAATGTCGGTTGTGAGGGATAATGCGGTAGCCAGGTGTATTCCCATAGCCTCAACAGCAACAATCTTGTCAATGTCTAAATCAGAATGCTTATAAACACAAAGGGATAGTTCTCTTAACATTTTAGGGTCCATTGCAGGAACTCCGTCACTTATAGGGTTTACAAAATAATTATATTCCCCTTTTTTCACGATTGGTGAATTTTCCAAAGATTTTTTTACTTCCTCTAACATACTCTCACACGAAAATTATTAAAAGTTATATAAATATAAATATATCTTAATATAATAATTAAGTTTTCTAAAGAAGTGATTAATATGCTTGGAAATTTAGGTGAAAATCTTACTAATACAATGAAGAAATTAGTAGGAATGTCTGTTATTGATAAAAAGACAATCAAAGAAGTTGTAAAAGACATACAACGTGCTTTAATTCAATCTGACGTTAATATTAAATTAGTTTTAGATTTATCAAAAAAAATAGAGGCTCGTGCTCTTGAGGAAGAACCTCCAAAGGGCATCACTCCGAGGGAACATGTCATAACCATTATCTATGAGGAAATGGTCAATCTCCTGGGCAGTGAAGCTGCAGGCCTTGACATTAACGAAAGGCCTTACAAGATTCTGTTTTTAGGGCTTCAGGGTTCAGGTAAGACAACAACCATCGGTAAATTATGCAGATACTTGCAAAAGAAGGGTTTCAACCCTGCCGTTGTCTGTACAGACACATGGAGGCCGGCAGCTTATGAACAGCTAAGGCAACTGACCGAAGAGATGGACGTGCCGTTGTATGGGGATCCCAACAATAAGGATGCTTTAGACCTTGCGGCAAAAGGTCTGCAGGAGTTCAAAAACAGGAAGGTCATCATTTTCGATACCGCAGGAAGGCACAAGGAAGAAGCTGACCTGATTGCCGAAATGGATGAACTGGACAATATCATCAATCCTAACGAAGCCATTCTTGTAATTGACGGTACAATTGGTCAGCAGGCAGGTGAGCAGGCAAAGGCATTTTCACAGGCAACAGACATCGGATCAATCATTATTACAAAGCTGGACGGTTCTGCAAAAGGTGGGGGTGCGATGTCAGCGGTAGCCGAAACAGGCGCTCCAATCAAGTTCATAGGTACAGGTGAGCGCGTCGATGACTTTGAGCTATTCGATCCCGAAAGGTTCATTTCCAGATTGCTTGGAATGGGGGATATAAAATCCCTTATTGAAAAAGCGGAAGAAAGCATTGACGAGGATATTGCAGAAAAGACCATGAACAACATGCTGACAGGTAAATTCACGTTGATGGACATGAAAAACCAGTTTGAAATGATGAACAGCATGGGTCCGATGCAGCAGGTCCTGAACATGATTCCTGGAATGGGAAACAAGATTACAAAGGAAGCATCACAAATGACTGAAGAAAAGATTGACAGCTATAAGGTCATGATGTCTTCAATGACCGAAGAGGAAATGCTGAATCCAAAAATCATCAAGCAGTCACGCATTCAGAGGATCGCTCGTGGTTCTGGTGTTGATGAAAGCGACGTTAGGGAATTGTTGAAATATTACAATAACACCAAAAAGACAATGAAAGGAATCGGAAAACGTGGCGGACGTCTTAGAGGCGGAGCCATGAATCGTATGATGGGACAGTTCATGAATAGATAACATGAGTCAATTAGCTAGAGATATTTTGGAAGAAACCGATGGGAAAATCTGCAGGCATTGTCTTGGACGCAAGCTATCCAAATCAATTGAAGGGTCCAACAATACTGAACGTGCAGACAGGGTTTGTGAAGAGTTGGATATCAGTTTGAATGATGTTGATTGTGTCATCTGTGATAATCTGTTTGATAAATTGGATGATGAGCTATATGAAAAGATTGATGCAAAAATCAATCAGTTGGAAGTTGAATTTGATACATTCCTTGTTGGCTCACAAATTCCAAAGGATATACAAAAAAGAGATGAGGAATTATCTGAAAAATTCAATTTAAATGTTGAAACCATTAAAAAGGAAGTCAACAGATTAATCGGTCTTGGAATATGGGAAAGGTATGATAAGGAGGCTGAATTTGAAAGACAGGACATCGTTTTCAGCATAGATTTAAGAAAAGCTCCAAAGGTCAGAATTCAGATTAATCCATTGTATATTGAAGGCAAATACAATAAGTATAAGCGCGGAATACCTCAAACCAAATGGCCATGCACCAAATGCAAGGGAAGAGGATGTGAAGAGTGCAACGGTACTGGAAAACAGTACCCGGAATCTGTTGAGGAATTGATTTCCGAGCACTTCCTGAAATTGACCAAGGGGCGTGAAGCCAAATTCCACGGTGCAGGCCGTGAAGACATTGATGTGCTGATGCTTGGATCAGGCAGACCATTTGTTTTGGAGATAAAGGAACCAAGAATCAGAAATCTCGATTTGGAAAGGTTGGAAAATGAGATAAATGAAATCAATGAGGGCAAAACCGCCTATCACAATCTCAAGTTATGCGAAAGGCCAAGAAAGGCAGAAATAAAGCAGTCCTCCCCCGATACCTATAAGGTTTATCAGGCCATCGTTAAATGTGATGGAGCTTATGACAAGGATAAGCTTGATGAATTGACAAAACTTGGTGAAATCAACCAGCAAACACCGTTAAGGGTTTTAAGAAGGCGTGCGGATATGATTAGGGTTAAGCATGTCCTTGATTTGAAGTATGAAATAATTGACGATGAAAGATTTAAAATAATAATCAAAACAGAAGGTGGCCTATACATTAAGGAATTAATCTCAGGAGATGAAGGAAGAAGCAATCCTAATGTGAGTGAAATTCTTGGAGTTAAGGCAGTCTGTGAACAGTTGGACGTAGTTGAAGTAAGTGAGAAATGATAATATGGCAGAGGAGTTTACACATTTAACAGACAGTGGCGTACACATGGTTGAAGTAGGTGAAAAACCAGATCAGAAAAGAAGGGCAATAGCAAGTGGAAGCATATTTTTGGATAAAAATACCATTTCATTAATTCAAAATGAGGAAATCAAAAAGGGAAATGTCTTAACCACAGCTCAAATTGCCGGAATTCAGGCCGTTAAGAACACTTCATCAATAATACCTCTGTGTCATCCTTTGGCATTGACCGGAATTGAGCTTGATTTTGAGGTAAAGGAAGATGAAATCATCGCAAGATGTGCAGTCAATACCTTGGGCAAAACCGGTGTGGAAATGGAAGCCATTACTGGTGTCAGTGTAGCTTTGCTTACTGTATGGGATATGGTAAAGGCCGTTGAAAAGGATGAGGACGGACAATACCCTGATACAAGAATAAGCGATATTAAGGTTATCAAGAAAGAAAAAATTTAAACTTTATATATGATGAAGAAAATAATTATATTCAGTTATTTTTATTAATTAATTTTATGGAGATTTACTATGGCAAAAAAAGATAATAAGATTTCAATGCCTCAAACCGGTGCAGGTTTGGTAAGGTACTTTGATGAAGAAAGTTTAGGTCCAAAACTTTCACCAGAGCATGTTATTGTTGCTACTATTATTTTAGCAATTTTATGTTTTGTTTTAAGATATTCTGCTTAAGAATATTTTATTACAACCACTACTATTTTTTTTCAGATTTAAATGTTAACCAAAAGAATTATTCCCTGTCTAGATTGTGATTTGCAGGTTCCGGAAGGTCGTGTTGTTAAGGGAGTAGAATTTAAGCAAATCAAATATGCCGGAAATCCCGTTGAGTTGGCAACACGCTACTATGAGGAAGGTGCAGATGAAGTTGTTGTTTTGGACATTACTGCATCTCATGAAAGGCGAGCCACAATGGCCGACGTTATCGACAGGCTAACCGAGAACGTTTTCATGCCGATTTGCGTAGGCGGAGGAATAAGGAAGGTTGATGATTATATAAACATGCTTAAGGCGGGAGCGGACAAGTGCTCAACCAATACAGCAGCTATCAAAAACCCTGAATTATTGTCCGAAGCTTCAAAGGTTGTCGGATCACAGGCGGTTGTTATCGGAATCGATGCAAAGAGAAGATATGTCGAACATCCGGATGACGCAAAAGACAAAACCGTAATAGAAACCGATAAGGGTTACTGCTGGTTTGACACAAGCATCTACGGCGGACGGGAGTTCACAGGCATTGATGCGATTCAATGGGCAATCAGATGTCAGGATCTTGGTGCAGGAGAGATATTGCTTACCAGTATGGATGGGGACGGAACCCAGAACGGATATGACATTGAGCTGAACAGAACAATCAATGATGCTGTTGACATTCCGGTAATAGCCAGTGGCGGTGTCGGCGAGCCTAAGCATATCCTTGAAGTCTTTGAAAAGACTGATGTTTCAGCGGCGCTTGCGGCAAGCATATTCCACTTCAATCAATACTCCATCGCTACAGTCAAGGAGTATCTAAAAGAAAACAATGTGGCAGTACGTTTATGATTATTAAGGCTCCCATAAATTTGGAATTGACTCAAATGTCCGGCCAGACTTCACAGCCTCCCTGGGTGCACATCGGAGATTCATTCACTCAGGCTGTTTTGGTTGACAGCAAGCCGGTTATCTTTGATGTAAGGCAATCCGGCGATTATTTGGATTTTAATTTCAATGGGGACATTTCTCAAAAGGAAGCGGTTTCAAAGTTGAATTACATTTACGATTTGGATTTTGACTTAAATGGATTTTATAGGTATCTTAACAGTCATGAGGAGCTTAAGGACATGGCGGGATTTTGCAATGGCTTGAGACTTTTTTTGGCCCCCGATCCATTCGAGTGCATAATTTCATCAATATGCTCCGCAAACAACTCCATCAAGAGGTGGACACAGTCACTTTCCCAAATCAAGAAAAACTGGGGAATGAGGCATGGAGATTACTATACTTTTCCTCAAAGTTGTGACCTAGCAAAGGTATACTTGGATGAAGAGGATGAATTTAATTCATCAAATATTCAAGATATTGAATCCTGCAGGAATAATCTCAAGAATTGCGGCGTGGGATATAGGGCACCGTACATGAGAAGGGCAAGCGAGCTCTTTACACTTGAAATCGACCTTCGTGAAATTTTTGAAATGTCTTATGACGAGGCTTTTGAAACGATCATAAAGGTTCCGGGAGTGGGTCCGAAGGTTGCAGACTGCATACTGCTTTATGGATTCAACTTTAAGGAGGCATTTCCTTCAGATGTCTGGATAAAGCGAATTGTTTCACATCTTTACTTTGACGGAAAGGACATTTCAGTTCCCAAGGTTCGTGAATTCGGGATGGAGGAGTTTGGGAAAAATGCAGGCTATGTTCAGCTCTACATGTTCCACTATGCGCGGATGTCCGGACTGATGACCAAGTTAAAATAAGATTAAATACATACTATTTTTCATGAAAATCAGATATGCCACAATGATCGTCGATGACATGGAGGAAAGCGTCAGGTTCTACACCGAAACGCTAGACTTTACTGTTGATGAAGTATTTGATGTTCCCGGAGGCAAAATCACACTTCTGGATGGTGACGGTTTTGCAGGAATCGAATTAATCGAAAGTGATGCTTTCGAAACCGGACTCTATTCAATTGGGATGGATGTAGAGGATATCAACAGGGAAATTGAAGAATTGGAAAGCAAGGGAGCCAGCATTGCCTTAAGGCCTGTCGAAACTCAGGTCGGATATATGGCAAGGGTGGTTGACCCTAACGGAATCAACATTGTTTTGGTCCAGCACACAAGGTAATATGAAACCTGAAAACATTATTTTAATTATCTGCACAGTACTGTCGTTTTTCATAGTTTTTGCCGTTAATGCAGTCATGGTTGTAATTCCAACAATAGCGGCGGAATTTCACATGAGCAATATCGTTCAGAACTGGGTTTCAATAATATTCTTTTTGGTTGTGGCGGTACTGTCGGTTCCGGCAGGCCAGATTTCCGGAAAGTACGGCCTTAAGAAGGTCACTATATTAAGCATTATTCTATTTCTTATAATATCAGTTGTAAATGTCTTCGTCACATCATCCGAGCAGTTTTTGGCATGCCGATTCATATTGGGAATCTCCCTGGCATTCATCAACGTTACATCAATGGCAATGCTGGTATCGGCGTTCAGCCCTCAGGAAAGGGGCAAGGCATTGGGAATAACAATCACCGGCGTATATATCGGATTGTCAATGTCGCCGGTTCTTGGGGGAGTTTTGAATTACCAATTGGGATGGAGAGCAGTTGTCTTATTCGGAGTTCCATTCTTGGCTATTATTCTGCTGTTGCTTCTCTTTAAGATAGATGATGAATGGATCACATTTGAAAACATTCCGATTGATTTTAAAGGGTCAATATTTTATGGAATCGGAATGACACTGTTCATATATGGCTTTACAATACTCAATCAGCTATCCGGAGTTTTGCTGACCGCTTTGGGCGTAATATTTTTAATAATATTTGGATGGATCGAGCTAAGGCAAACCCATCCTGTATTCGATATCAGATTT
>NZ_JBGVFE010000046.1:0-32541 GCF_045120835.1 Methanobrevibacter sp. | reverse complement strand
ATTTTCATGCTTTAATTCACGCAGACAATTGTTATAAAAGCTTCGATTTATCTTAATTTTTTCATCCTTTGATTCAGGATAATTTTTATCGATTATTTTGTTGTGAATTCTTGCTTGTCTGACTTTTTGTCTAACATTATTGCTAACAAAACGGGAAGCTCCAAAAGTATCCCAAAAAGCAATCTTCATATCCCAATTGGGATTAATACGACACTTACAAGTCATAACATCAACCATTAAAAACACCTTTTCACATTAAATCTATAAAAAAAACTCCAAATTTAGGAGATTTTAATAAGTAAACACTCTACAAAAAGTATATATGATTATAATACATATATAAAGAAAGTGAGAGAGCATTTGAAAACTAATCATTATTAAAAAAAAATATGAAAAAAATATGCTCCTCTTTTTGTGAAATTCATCTCCAACCTAAAGAGGTCGGAGTATTCTTTCACATTAGATAAAACTGATTTTTTATTGAAATTTAGATTGATGGCCAACCAACTATTTTAAGCTGGCGGACAATCCCGCCAGATATCCTGTTGAAAACGCAATCTTTAAATTATAGCCTCCGGTAGGACCATGCAAATCCAAGACTTCCCCGGCAAAATACAGATTGGGAATTGAAGTTGACTCCATTGTTTTCGCATTAACATAATCCAAATCAATGCCTCCAATGGTAATCTTTGCCAAATCACTGTTAAAACCTGTTATTTCAAAAGCGTATCTTTTCAATTTTTCAACCAGACGGTTTTTACTTTTCTTATTGATTCTGGACAATTCCAAATCGCCGTCAATATCAATATCATCCAAAAAGAAATCGACAAAATTATTTGCAAGAAACAGTTTCAGATAATTCCTAAGATGGGTTTTGCCCCTCTTTTGAAAGTCGACTGTGAACCTGTCCCTTAAATCCTCATGTGAAAATTCAGGACACAAATCAATAGCTATCTCCAAATCAACCTCGGGTTCGCACTCAGATAAGTCATAACTTATGTCCTGTGAGATTTCATTGCTTATGTTGATAATTCCCGGCCCGGTCAGGCCTACATGAGAAAACAGGACATTTCCCCGAACTTTTGACTTCTTATAACTTATAACAACATCCCAAAGCGTTATGCCGGCTATATCCGAGAGGTCCCTTTTGGTTATCAATGGAGAAAGACCATATTTAATATCTGTAATGGGCTGGGGAGTCAATGCATAATTTTCAATGCCACAGCCGGTCTGAGGATAGGTTACACCACCTGTAGCTATGATAATCTTATCTGCCTTTATGCAATCATTAATGACAAAATCATCTGAAATGCTTTTAACTTCGAAGTTATAAGTTATACTCACATTCTCAAGCAAATCACATAATGCATCAAGAACATCCCGTGATTTTCCGGATTTCGGGAATACCCTGTTGTCCTCCTCTGCAATAAATTCAAAATCAAAAAGTGAAAACAAATCTTCATTTGTAAATGAGTAAAAGGAGTGCTTTAAAAAGTTTCTGTTGTTAAAAAAAGTTAATAGCTGTTTTATTGGCTTGTCGTTGGTAATGTTGCACCTTCCTCCACCGGTCAAAAGTAGCTTTCGACCTAGTGAAGCGTTTTTCTCAAGCAATATTACACGTGAAGTCCTGCTTGAGGCAATTGCAGCCATGATTCCAGCAGGACCTCCGCCAATAATAGCTATATCGTATTCTTTCATGATTATGGAGTTAATCTGTGTCTGTCTCTTGGGAAGAGTACACATTCACGGATGTTTTCAGAACCGGTAAGTACCATGGTCAGTCTGTCGGCACCTACACCCCATCCTGCATGAGGAGGCATACCGTATTCGAATGCCTTCAAGTAGCTTCCAAATCCTGCAGGGTTGAGACCACGTTCCTCGATTTGTTTTACCAATAAGTCATACTGGTGTACACGGGTAGCGCCTGAAGATAATTCCAAATTGTTATACATTAAATCAAATGCATGAGAGTAAATCTCTTCGCCTTCAACAGGCATTACATAAAACGGCTTGATTTCAGAAGGCCATCTGGTGAGGAAGTAGAATCCACCCATGGTATCTCCCAATGCCTTTTCAGCTTCACGGGAGAGGTCTTCACCCCATTCCATTGAAACATCCTTGGAGTTTACAATGTCAACGGCCTCATCATAGGTAACAACCGGGAAATCGCCTTTTGGAACTTCAAGTTCATGACCTAGGATTTCCAATTCGTCGGCGCAGTTTTCGTTGACATCCTTTAAGACATTGATAAGCATGTCGTTTAGTATTTTCATTACGTCTTCGTCATCGGCAAATGATACCTCTGCATCTATTGAAACCGCTTCGTTTAAGTGTCTGAGTGTATCGTGCTCTTCTGCCCTGAAAATCTGACCGATTTCAAATACCTTGTCCATTCCGGAAGCCATCATCATCTGCTTGTATAGCTGAGGGGATTGGCCGAGGAATGCCTCTTTTTCAAAGTAAGTAATCGGGAACAGTTCAGTTCCTCCTTCTGTAGCTGATGCTACAAGTTTAGGAGTGTTGATTTCATAAAATCCATTGTCATAGAAGAAATCCCTAATGGTATGAAACATTTGACCTTTAATTTTGAAGATAGCTGACACGTTTTCCTTTCTGATATCCAAAAATCTTGAATCCAGTCTTGTGTCGATTCCTGCCTTAACTTTTTCAGTTGGATCCATCGGTAAAGGTTGATTGGCCAGGTTTAAGATTTTTATTTCTTTAGGAATGATTTCAACACCGTTTGGTGCTTTTCCGGCTTCCTGTACTAAACCTTTAATTGCTACAACTGACTCTTTTCTGAATTCTCTTAATTCTTCCATTATATTTTCGTCTACTTTTTTGCTTGGAGCTGTTACCTGAACTCTGCCGGTCACATCACGGATGATGACGAACATGATTCCACCGAAATCACGGATTTCATGTACCCATCCCATGATGGTAACGTCACTTCCTGCAATTTCCGGATTGCATTGGCTGGCATAATTTGTTCTTCTCCAATCGTTTAATAAACCTTGCAAATTATTCACCTCGAGGTTTTAAAAATAAATAATAAAAATAAAATTTTCATTATAAATCTAATTTGGTTTTAATGTCTTATAAAAGTATGTGAAAAAATAGAATTTAAGAAAAAATTTAAAAAAAAATAAAAAAATGATTCTCTAGAATTAGAGAATGCTTTTTAAATTGCTGTCCAGATCAACATCGCCTGTCAAGGCATTGACTGTTATCTCCCCGATTTTATTGTTGTCCATGTCAATGACAAAGAACACATAACAGTCAGGAATCTCATCATGATCCTTATCGTCAATTGCTAAATCCGGATGTGACATTATTTCCTTTTCAGCCAATTTTTGACAGTCATCAAATGACAATTCCTGTTGACTGGAAGATCCGCTGCCTGAAGGAGATGAACTGGCAGGTGCTGATGAAGTGTCCGGAGCGGAGCTTACAACATCATTATCTGAAGCAACATTGCTTGGCTCATCAGCCCCACTGGCCTGAGCAACATCATCACTTGAGGAAGCATCATTGCTATTGTCGTCAACTACAGTGGTTTGGGCTGCATCATCATCATCATTTCCGGAAGAGGAATCGTCTGATGAAGAATCGGAACTCTCACTCAATACATTATTCAAGTCGTCTGAATTTTTGACATCGGAAACGTACTCATCTGATTCGCCGTTGGAAGATGCATCATCACTTACGCCATCCTGGCCTAAATCCTCATTGTACTCATCGACAAATACGTTCAGATTATCTTCAAAAATGGCTGTGTTGAATATTTTAGTATCCACATCAGCAACCAAAATCATTATTAAATTGAAATCCTGATGAATGTTCATGTGCGGTTTTACCAAACCTAAACCGTTGGACTTTTGGCTTTTATGATTGTTGCTGAAAATGATACTGTTAGCGATTTTGGAGGTTAGATCTCCATCCTTTGTACTTACAGAAAGTCCTTCATTACCATTAGTCACCAATATGTTTATTGTGTCCCCTTTTTTAAATGCAACAGATTGAGGAGGTTGATTTTCAATAGGAATTATTTTAGATTTTTTAGAATTCTTTAAAAAATCAATCATGGAATCGTTGTTTTTGAATGTGTTGATTGTGATTCCGTAATGACTGTCCTTATAAACCCCGTCACCTACTTTTACAAACTCTGAATCAGCAGGAACAGATACGGTCATGCCATCGAATACCTCTTGTTTCATGGAAGTGTCGGTATTCATAACAGTGGCCCCAACAATACCTGCTGAAATAATACCTATAATTACAATAAGAAATAAGACATGCTTATCGACATTCATTAAATCACCAAAATATATAAGTTGTGTATATTACTTTATTTTTTATCCTATATAATACTAACAAATATTTATATTATAAGTTCCAAGATTTAATTAGTGAATAAATTGATAATAAAAAAGGGGAATGAAAAATGGTAAAATGTCCTGAATGCGGAAAAGAAGTAAAAGACAGTAATTTTTGCAATCTCTGCGGTGCAAAATTAAATAAACCAAACCTCTGTCCAAAATGCGGCAGTCAAATAGATGATGAATCCATCTTCTGTCCTGAATGCGGTGAAAAAATTATGGACGAAGAAAAAAAGGATGAAAAATCTTCAAAACCAGAAAAAAAAGAAAAAAAATCTGAAAAAGAAGAACCTTTAAAACAAGAAAAAGAAGAAAAAACAGAGGAAAAGGATGCTGCATCAAAAAAAGAATCTGAAGACAAGCCAAAAGAAACCTGTCCTCATTGCAATACAAAAATTTATGATAATAATGTAGATTTCTGTCCTGAATGCGGAAAACCTATCACTTTTGATATCCAGTCATTTGAAGGAATCAAATATACAATCCAATTGAAAAAAGTCATCCTCTTCACTTTAATTTCAATTCTATTCTCATCACTTCTAAGCATAATATTTTCCCTATTGCTTGGAATGTCACCTACCGACTTATATCCAGTTGGATTCTTCATAAGTCTTTTAATAATCGTTGGAATATTCGCATCATTTAAGGATCTAATCAACGGTGGACTTGTAGGAATATTTACTGGATTGGTTTTAGGATTATTAAGCGGCACAATCGTTGAATTATCCGGAGGATTTACATTCAGCTACGTGATGTTTTCAGGATATGCTGCAATAGTATTTACAATATTCGGAGCAATTGTAGGAGTGCTCTCAACCAAATTCCTCAGAAATTCCGTTTCAAAATTTATTGATGTTGAAAAACTGTTTTAAATAGCTGATTAAAGCAATTTACTAAAATATGGACTTTGAAACCTAAAAAGTATTCATGAAAGTAATTTAAGGTTAACAGAAAATACGAATTCGAATCATGAAAAAGGAATAGAAGAAATAGCAAAGATAACCGGACTAACACTCGAAACAATACTGCTAGTCTAAAAAAAAGTTAAATATTATAATAGTTACATTTAACTATTATAATCGTTTTTTAAATGAATTTGCATGAGCAAAGAAACCTTCATACTCCGCAATAGGAACGGAAGTCTTAGAAAGCTCTTTTAAACCTTCTTTTGTTAATCTTTGAACTGTCGGTTTTTTAATAAATGCCTCGGTGGACAATCCTGAATACATCTTGGCTCCTCCGCCGGTAGGCAATACATGGTTTGTTCCGGATCCGTAATCCCCCGCTGCAACAGGAGAGTAAGGACCTAAAAAGATTGAGCCTGCATTGTTGATGTGTGATAATGTTTCATCATCATCTTTTGTGGATATGATTAAATGTTCTGGAGCATATTCGTTGGTTACATGAATAGCCTCTTCGAATGTGTCTGTGATAATGATTTTTCCACTTTTTGATAATGACTCTTCAATGATTTCACGCCTTGGTGCAGTTTCAGTCAATTCTTTTACAAATTCATCTGTTTTAATAGCTAACTCTTCACAATCACTAACCAAAAAGCATGATGCATTTGGATCGTGTTCTGCCTGTGCCAATATGTCGGTTGCGAGAAATTCAGGATTTGCAGTTTCATCTGCTAAAATAAGCACTTCAGATGGGCCTGCCGGAAACTCTATATCTACTTGACCATATACCAATTTCTTTGCGGCAGTAACGAATATATTTCCCGGACCTACAATCTTTTCTACTCGAGGCACGGATTCGGTTCCATAAGCCAGTGCCCCTATAGCCTGTGCACCTCCAACCTTATAAATCTCATCTGCGCCTGCAATATCTGCAGCTACCAAAATGGCATCGAGAATCTTGCCATCCTTTTGCGGTGGCGTTACACATACAACCTTTTTGACCCCAGCGATTTTTGCGGGAATTACAGTCATCAATATTGATGAAGGATAGGCCGCCCTACCCCCAGGTATGTAACATCCGGCAGAATTGATTGGCCTTACAATCTGGCCTGCAACAACACCCGGGTTCACTTCCATTTCCCACTCACTTGGAATCTGTCTTTTGTGAAATTTTTCAATATTCGATGCAGCATTTTTAAGGGCAGTCAACAGTTCATCATCTAATGTATCATATGCCTCTTCAATTTCATCTTTGGATACTTTCAGATTTTCTATTAGAACTCCATCAAATTTTTCAGTATATTCACGAATAGCTTGATCTTTATTGATTTTGACATTATCCAAAATATCTGATACAATGTCTAAAACATTGTTTACATCTTCTTCTGACCTTTTTATTGTCTCGGTCAAATCAATTTCAGAGTATTTTAAAATTTCCATTATAACACTACCTTAAAATGGCTCCGGTATCTGCTGAGTGAACCAGTTGTTGATATAATGCCAACCATCCGGAAACATCGCTTTCAGGGTGTTTTACCTCTTTTAATCTTTTGGAAATTTCTTCATCAGACAATTCCACATTAATCAGTCTGTTTTCAATGTCTATTTCTATTATATCACCGTTTCGGATAGCTGCAATCGGTCCGTCCTCCCTTGCTTCGGGAGATACATGACCTATACATGGTCCGCGTGTGCCTCCAGAAAATCTGCCGTCGGTTATCAATCCCACATCCTTGATGTTCATTCCTGCAAGTGCAGATGTCGGATTCAGCATTTCACGCATTCCAGGACCGCCTTTAGGACCTTCATACCTAATGACCACTATGTCCCCCTCATCAATTTCATGGTCAAATATAGCTTTTGTGACATCCTCCTCTGAATTGTAAACCTTAGCAGGTCCCTTAAGATGCATGAGGTGATCTGCAACCGCACCCTTTTTAACTACACTGCCGTTAGGTGCAAGATTACCCTTAAGAATTGCAATGCCTCCATCGGCATGAACAGGATTGTCCATTGTATGAATTACCTCAGTGTTTTTGTTTTCAACATTTTTGAGGTTTTCTTCGATTGTCTTTCCAGTTACTGTTAGCTGACTTGTATCAATCCTGTCCCCCAAGGTTTTAAGAACTGCCTGGATACCTCCGGCCAAGTGCAAATCCATCATTGAATCCTCTCCGGCAGGGGAGATAAGTGCAATATGAGGCACGTTTCTTGAAATTTCATCAAACAATGCCAAATCAACACTTGCACCTTCAACTTCACTTGCAATTGCAGGTATGTGAAGTGCAGTATTTGATGAGCCGCCCAGTGCCATGTCAACCGCAATGGCATTGTTGAAAGCCTCCTGAGTCAGGATATCGGATGGTTTGATGTCATCCTCAACAAGCTTGATTATCTGTTTTCCTGATTCAAATGCAATATTGTTGTTTTCCTCTGTTCTTGCATGTGTTGTAGCGCAGGTTGGAAGGGACAGTCCGAAAGTTTCGGTTATGCATGCCATTGTGTTTGCAGTAAACAAACCGGAACAGCTTCCTGCACCTGGACAGGCACATTTTTCTAGTTCAAGCACTTCCTCATCAGACATCTTGCCTGCAGAATGAGCGCCGACAGCTTCAAAGACTGTAATCAAATCGGCAGGTTTTCCATTGTATTTTCCTGATGCCATCGGGCCGCCGGTGACAACAATACTTGGAACGTTGACACGTGCAGCGCCCATAATCATTCCAGGAACTACCTTATCACAGCTTGGAATCAATACCAAACCGTCAAATGCATGGCCTTTTGTCATGGATTCGACAGTAGCTGCAATGATTTCACGTGATGGCAGTGAGTATTTCATGCCCTCGTGGTTCATGCTGATACCGTCACAAACCGCCATGGTATCAAATTCGAATGGAATGCCTCCTGCAGCTATGATTCCGTCCTTTACAAATTCGACAAGTTCCCTGAGGTGAATGTGGCCAGGAACGATATCTGTAAAACTGTTGGCTATTCCGATGAATGGCTTATCGAAATCATCATCATCTAGTCCACATGCCCTTAACAGGGATCTGTGTGGAGCTCTTTGAATTCCTTTTTTTACATTATCACTTTTCATTTAATCACACAATTCAATTAATCATAACTATATATTTAGTTGATTGTTTTTATAATGTTGTATAACAAAACTCAGTAGTTTGATATGCATCTTGAAAAAACTTTTCTGTGAAAATAGGTTAATGAAAAATATTTTAAAAGATATGGTCAATTTAAAAAGAGTATTGTAAAAAAAACTATAAAATTATAATGGCTTCTTTCAATTAAATTGAAAGTTAAAATAATGTAAAAAAATAGAAATAGGGAAATTGAATTTCCCATCATGTTTTTTAATTTTTTCTTCTCAAGGATATGCCAACAGCCGCCAGCAATGCTAAAAGAACAATGAGTATTGGATTTCCAGTAGCATGCATTTTAGGATTTGAAACTGATTTGGACTGTTTATCTAAATTTGAATCCTCATCGATGTCACCTTCGCCTTTATACTTATCATAATCCGGATTGTAATTATCATCCTCATCATCGTCATCTTCTGAGGAATCCTTAGGATTGGTGAACTCAATATCCTTATTATTTGACATGTTTGGATCATAAGTGGTACTGTTAACAACAACAATATTTTCAATTGTGCCCTGTGAAACTAAGACTTTTGTGGTCAATGTTAAGGTTGCCATTTCACCATTGTCTAAAGTTCCTATAGTCCAAACTCCATTTTCATATATTCCTTTGCTCTCTTTTGCGGAAAGTAATTTTAACCCATCAGGCAAGTATTCTGATACGAAAACATCTTTTGCCGCATCAGGACCAAAGTTGACAACCGTAATGGTCCATGTAATTGTATCTCCCTTGGAAGGTTTCGGATTAGATACTGTCTTAATTACCTTAACATCGGCTTCAGGGTCAACATTACAGGTATCATTATCCTTATTATTGTCAGTGTTATTATCCGGAGTAGTGGAGTTAACTACTGCAATGTTAGTAATATTGACATTGGTTTTAGTAACCAAAGTAGTTATTATTAATGATTTTGACGCTCCATCATCCAAATCACCGATAGTCCAAATACCAGTATCCTTATCATAAGCACCATTGGATGAAACAAATTGCAATCCTTCAGGCAACTTATCCCTTACAGTTACATCAAAAGCCTTGACCGGACCGTGATTTATTACGGTGATTGTCCATGTTACAGTATCTCCCCTGTGAGGATTTTTATTTGATACTACCTTAATTACTTCCAAATCGGCAGGTAATTCTTTTGAAATATCGGTAGTGTTATTTGCCTCATTATTGGTTTTATTTGGGTCATATACGTCATTTGTTACATTGACATTGTTTATTAATGTAGTGTCTGAAACTGTTA
Source organism: Methanobrevibacter sp. (assembly GCF_045120835.1). Classification (GTDB taxonomy): domain Archaea; phylum Methanobacteriota; class Methanobacteria; order Methanobacteriales; family Methanobacteriaceae; genus Methanocatella. The sequence continues at coordinate 22,861 of NZ_JBGVFE010000046.1, read as the reverse complement.
CTAAAGTATCAATGGTCAATGTAGCATTTTCGCCTTTGGCCAAGCTGGCAATTTGCCAAACCAAATCATCTTTATCGAATATTCCTTTAGTTTTAGAATAGGATTTGACTTCTAATCCAGTTGGTAACTTGTCTTTTACAATAACATTCAAAGCAGTGTCAGGACCCTTATTGGTTACAATTATAGTCCAGGTAATTATGTCGCCTTTTTCAGCGATTTTGGTTGAAACCAATTTAACTATTTCCAAATCCGCTTCAGGGTCAACATCAGTGGTATTGTTGGCATTGTTATTGGTTTGGTTAGGATCATAAGTGTCGCTGGTAACATTAGCAACATTTCTAATGGTAGTGTTTGTAATATTTACCACGGTTGTAATTACCAAAGATTTAGGCTGACCGCTAGCCAAATTACCTACATTCCAAATACCAGTTTTATAATCATAATCACCATCAGAACCCATGAAAATTAAACCATCAGGCAACTTATCAGTTACACGAACATTTAAAGCAACATCAGGACCCTTATTAGAGACAATAATCGTCCAAGTAATAGTGTCCCCCCTGTGAGGATTCTTGTTTGAAACCAACTTAACTATTTCCAAATCCGCTTCAGGATTTACATCAGTAGTATTATTAGCTACATTATTTGTCTTATTTGAATCCGGAGTATCAGAAGTTACATTAGCAACATTAACAATAGTCTTATTAGTAATGTTTACAACGGTTGTAATTACCAAAGATTTAGGCTGACCACTAGCCAAATCCCCAACATTCCAAATACCAGTTTTATAATCATAATCACCATCAGAACCGATGAAAATTAAACCATCAGGCAAGATATCGGTTACACGAACGTTTTTAGCATCTGAAGGGCCATAATTTTTAACAATTATAGTCCAGGTAATGACATCTCCCCTATTAGGATTCTTATCAGAGACCAGTTTTACAATACCTACATCCGCTTCAGGCATCACTTCAGTGAAATTCTCAGCGTAATTGTTTTCAGGATTGCCGTCATCATCAGCATAAACTGTAGCATTATTAGATATAAATCCATCATAATTTGTAATTAAAGTGTTAATGACTAAAGTTACGGTTTCATTTTCAGCCAAATCACCAATATACCATCTGCCAGTAGCCGGATTGTATTCTTCACCTTTGGCTTTAGTTGAATTTTGATATCTTAATCCTGAAGGTAGGCGATCAATGACATAAACCCCGTTAGCATTTCCAGGACCATGATTGGTTACTGTTAAAGTCCAGGAAATTACTGCTCCCTGGTGAGTCTTTTTAGATGATACATTTTTTTGAATGCTCACATCAGGATAGAACTCTACTGTTTCATTATCATAATTATTATTAGGATTTGGATCTGGAGTTGTACTGTTTACAATAGCTTCGTTAGTAATATTAATGCCGGATATGGTAACTTTTGTAGGAATTATTAATTGAATCCTATCTTTAGCCTTTAAATCACCAATAATCCATGTTTTATTTTGCCTATTAAATGTTGTGCCGTCAGGAACAGTTGGAGAACCTGCAATTTCCAAGCCATATGGCATAATATCAGTTACGACAACATTGGCAGCATCACTAGGACCGTAATTAATGACAGTTAAAGTCCAGTTGATGATATCACCTTTTTTAACCTTATAAACTGAAACGGTCTTGATAATTCTCAAATCAGCATTAATAGTTACATTTACGGTAGCGTTTACCGGAGGACAATCGCCTACATACATTGTATTGTTCCAAACACCCTCATTTACAGCCTGACATTTAACGGTTATTTGAAGATAATCATGGGCAGTTATATTTGTTACATACCAGATTTGGTAGTCATCGTGTTTAACATATCTAACCACATTTCCGCCGTCAATTGTGTATTCATTCAAATATTTAATTCCTTTAGGCAATACATCACGAATTTGGATCACTTCTGTGTAATCTTCACTCCCAATGTTGTAAACTCTCAAATAATATTCAAGGTTTTCGCCTGCGGATACATTGGTTACATTAGCCTCCTTGGTATAGTAGAGATTTACATGGATAGTCTTGTTATCTTTATTGTTTGACTGGTTCCAATCTTTTTCAGTACAGTTTACAGTCACAACGTTGTCAAAAGTACCTAATTCTGTAGTCTTAACTGTCAATGTCAATGTTTCGTTTTTGCCGTGAGGCAAAAATCCGATATACCATTCATTGGTTGTGGAATTATAAGCATTTTTAGTTGCATGAGAATCCACATATTTTAATGATTTCGGAAGAATGTCTTTTACAACCACATTGGTGGCATTTGTACCTACTCCATGAACTGTTATGGTAAACACTGCATTTTCTCCGACAATATAAATGTCCTTGTCACTGGTTTTTGTAATGCTGACATCAACATGAGGCAATACCTTAAATGTAGTGGAGTTGTGAATTGCAGTATAAATGTAATCGTCCGGGTGATTAGCCTCTACATAGTAAATTCCCGGATGGAACTCACCTTCTGTGAGATTTTCCTTTTTAAGTGCAATCAAAACATTACCGAAGATGTCGGTGTTGTCCTTGTATTCAAATACCTTATTGCCGGCATAAGTAACATTGACATTGATTACCTGATTATCTTCACGTGCATCCTGATAGAGAACAGCTCCACCATTACTGTTTTCAACTCCTAAAACAGGATGAACTTCAGCATCGGTAGTGGTTTTTATGCCTGTCGGATATAGTTTATTCGGTTTGAGAGTGTATGTTACATTATGGAAATAGATTTCATCCACAACACCCTGAGGGGTTGGGCTATGCCAATCATTATATATAGCATTTATAAGGTTATCTCCGGCAATAAGTGTAACATTGATTAAAAATTCCAGATCATCACTCCAATACTGTTCGGAAGGTTTAGCTTCGGTGAACAGGAAATAACTCCATGCCTGATTATTTTCGAAGGTATCATCATTCAAATGCAGGTCTTCTCCCCTATTATATATTGCAGAACCGTTACGTGCGGTATTATGCTTGAAGGTTGAAAATGAAATTTCATTATGGTTTCCATCAATATAGATTGCCCCACCCAATCCGTAATTAGGATCATCTGAACTTGGAAGAGCATGATTATCTCTAAATTCACTATTTAAAATTCTTGCATGATCTCCAATTGTGTGGATAGCACCACCATGCATTGAAGCATTATTGTTTCTGAATTCAGAGTTGAATACATAAGTATCGTTTCCTTCCACGTAAATACCTGCACCACCATGAGATGCGTGATTGGCCTTAAAGGTGGAATGGGTACAATTGAAGTAGTTACCCTCTACATATACAGTTCCCATCTCCGAATCATGATTGGTAAATATAGAATTGATAACGGAAGCATGATCACCTTTCACATATATAGCCGCTCCCTTACCGTTGATAGCAAAGTTATCATCAAAAGTACAGTCAATAGCTGTATTGTTATGACCTGTTATATGTACAGCTCCACCTTCTTGGGAACCGGTGTTGTTGAAGAAATAACAATTTTTCATAATATTATAATTACCTTCAGAGTTATCACCATCCAAACCATGGGTAATTCCACCAACCATGAAAGCGGCACCCTGTTTAGCGGTATTGTTAATAAAATCACAATTTTCAACATTGAGATAATCCTGACTGGAACCTATTGCTCCACCCCATTCTGTTGCATGACAATTTGTAAAAGTACAGTTTATAATATTACTGTGAAGTTCTTTAGAAAGACCGGTACCATGCAGGTATATTGCCCCTCCAACACCGGAAGTACAATTGTCAAATACACAGTTGGTAATGTTAACAACATTGCCTTTTGCTCCTGCAACACAAATTGCACCTGAATGCCTATTTGAAGAACAGTTAATAAAATGACAATTATTGAAAGTTGAATTGTAAGTTACAATCATTACTGCATTTTCAAAATCTTCCCCAGCTGGGTCTACAGCCATTAAAGAATGACAATTAGTAAAATTAACATTATCTAAATTACAATACCTTATTGCAATATCAACACTTTTTTGAGATGTAAAATTATCAAAATGAACATTTCTTAAGGTACAATAATTTACGGCAGTCCCCGCTTCGGTGGCAAAATTCATCAATGTCAAATTTTCCAATATACATTTAATAAATTTATAGTTCCCCAACTGAGAATCAGCCTTTAAAACACCATTTGCAATAGTAATCTCAACATTGGCATTTACATTTAAAATATTACCATGAAGAGTATTTCCTTGTAAATCTATTATATCCCCATTTTTACATTGGGATACTACATTATTAAGTTCTTCAAAAGTATCGGCATTGACATACCTAATATCACCTAAAATCGATTCATTCTCACTAACGCCTAAAATATCATCCCTAAAATTATTTGATTTTTCAATATTTAAATTATTATATGAACTTGATAACAAATTTGCAGTATCAGCAGCCTTTAATAAATTTGTCGCTCCTGAATAATTTAATTTGGAACCTGCGTCACTTTTGTCCCTTAAATTTTGAAGGTCTGTTAATGATTCTTCACCTTCAGATACGCTTTGTTGCCCTTTTTGTTCATGAGGGACTTCATTTTCAAAAAAAGAAGAAATTTCATCAATCGGAGTTTCATCGACACTTAAAACATCACTCGTGTCAGTAAAATTTTCGCTTGCACTTACTACTCCCAAAGAAAGTACAAGACCAACAAGTAGAATACTAAAATACGTTATTGATTTCGTCGCCATTTTTTCACCAGTATTAAAAATTTCCTAAACAGATATCACCTGATTTTTATAATTAATTAACTATTTAACTAATTTATCATTGGATATATTTCATTTAAAATGATAAAGGTATTAAATTAAAAATTAGATTAAGATTAACTTATCATTAAATTAATAAAGATCAAATTTAATAATAAAAAGCCTTATTAAAATCATTTTCTAAAGTTCATTTATTTTTTAAAAAATATTTAATTTGTATAAAATTATATTTTTTTAAAAAAGCTATACGAGTTAACATCAAATTAACTAGTACAAGTAACTGTATAAATTTTATAGTATATAAATGTTACAGTTTAATAAATAAAATTTAATAATTTATTAAACTGTAAATATATTTGATAATAAATTTTACAGTTGTTTATAAGTTACAATAACTTGAAGATATCAAAATATAACAAAGTTAATTAAATATTGTTCAAAAATAACGTGAGTTATAATAAAAATATTGGAAAACATCAAGAAAAATATATTGTAGAGAAAATTTTGAAAAAAGATAATAAATATAAAAACATATTATATGAATATGGCGAATTTAGAAACGATGAAAATCTTAACAGATTCCGCACAGTATGACCTATGTGACTATGTCAGCCACAACAAATCATCACAAATCAACCTTCCAGGAATATATGAGGCAACCGGCCATAACGGATGTAAAATTCCACTTTTTAAAACACTTCTTACAAACAAATGCAAAAATGACTGCAAGTATTGTATCAACCAATCAAAAAGAAACTTTACAAGACTTGAACTTGCTCCGGAAGAACTTGCAAAGGCATTTCTTGGATATTACGGTAAGGGGCTTGTCAATGGATTGTTTTTAAGTTCCGGAATTTCAGGTGATGTAGAATCTACCATGGAAAAACAGATAGAAACTGTCCATCTTTTGAGAAACAAATACGGATATGATGACTACATTCATCTGAAAGTAGTGCCAGGTGCAAGCAAGGATTCAATAAAAAGGGCTCTGGCGCTAGCAAACAGGGTCAGCATAAATATTGAAGCCGCCACCCCCTCAGGACTTGCCGAGCTGTCATCCACTAAAGACTACAATAAAGATATATTGAAAAGATTGTCTTGGATTAATAGATTTCAGCACAAAAGCACAACATATCCAAATTCTACTCATACCACCCAACTGATTGTCGGTGCAAACAATGAAAGTGACAAGGAAATACTTAGTAGAATGGAAAAAATATACAAAAATTCAGATTTGAAAAGAACATATTTTTCAGCATTTACACCAATTCAAGAAACAGAACTTGCCAACAGGGATGCATGTTCAACTGACAGGACTGCAAAACTATACCATGCTGACAGTCTGGTCAATGAATATCACTATAATGTTAAGGAACTGGTATTTGACAATGACGATAATCTAATATTAACAGAGGATCCAAAAATTTTAGCTGCAAAAAATATGGATATCTTCCCTGTAGAAATAAACATTGCCCCCCTAAACGAGCTGATACGGGTTCCAGGTATTGGTATAAAATCCGGGAAACGAATAATTTCTATTCGAAAAAAATCACCATTCACGAATAAAGAACAGCTTAGGAATTTGGGAGTTATAGTGGATAGAGCCGAACCATATATAAAAATAAGTGGTGAATATCAAACCACCTTTAATTTATAGAAATATTAAAGCTTTAATATTAAAATAAAACAAACTGATTTTCAAATAATTGATTAAAAAATTAATTTAGATAATAGAAAAAATTAATAACAAATAGATTTTTTAAAAATCTACTGAGTATAATTTCAAGTGAAAAATAGATTATTGAATATACTGAAAAATCAATAATATAATTAAAAAAAGTTAGATTATAAATCTTTAAATAATTCCCAAATCTCAGGATATTTTTTAGAAACAGCCTCTTCAATTAAGATGGATGCTTCCTTTGAGATACTGAATTCAGGTTCGGTTTTTCTCAAATATCTTAAAACAGCAGATGATCTTGAAGACCAAAGGGTTATTCTTGGATTTTTATCAACAATTTTTTTAACATCATCTACATGTTCCTTTTGGACTTGGATTTCAGGTGATGTCTGTACGCTTTCTTCACTACCTTCACTGCCAGATAAGTCTTCGGATGAGCCATCATCCACTTCAACTTCCTCCTGGATTTCACTATCTTTATCGGTACTTTCATCATCTTCTGAATCATCTTCTTCCTCTACGTCTTGAGAAATCTCTTCCTCTTTTGATTCAATATCTTCAACAACCTCTTCAACAGTCTCTTCATCTTTTAGCATATCTTCAAGAGATTGAGCTGAATTACTGTCAAAATCTTCATTTAAAATATCAGGGAATAATGAATCCAATCCTTTTCCAAGACCTTTCCTAGCCATTAAGCACCATCCCCATCTCTTTGAATGATCTCTTTAGCTAACTTAAGGTAGGCTTTTGTACCTGTACTGTCCGGATCGTAAACCAGACATGGCTGGCCGAAACTAGGAGCTTCAGCTAATCTGATATTTCTTGGAATGATGGTTTTAAAAAGCAAATTGGTGTCTCCAAAATAATTTTTGAGTTCCTTATAAACATCCTTACTCAATCTAGTTCTCTTATCAAATAGAGTGAGGAGAATTCCTTTGATTGGAGTAGGGCTTCTGAGTCTTTTCTCAACCAATTTAATTGTATTGATTAAATCTGCAACTCCTTCAAGAGCATAATACTCAGCTTGGATAGGTATTAGAACGCTATCTGAAGCTACTAATGCATTGACTGTTATGACTCCCAAAGAAGGTGGTAAATCTATGAATATATAATCGAATAATGGTACAACATCCTTAAGGGTTTCTTTTAAGATAATATGATAATTTTCTTTTTTAGAAAGCTCCATACCAGCGCCACTGAGGGATATATTACTTGGGATAATAAACAAATTTTTAATAAACGTAGGAATTGTTGCTTTTTTTACATTTATATCCCCAATGATAGCATCGTATATTGTATTTTCTATTTTGGTCTTATCAATGCCAAAGCTTGTAGTAGCATTGGCCTGAGGATCCATATCCACAACCAAAACAGATTTTCCCATTACCGCTAGAGATGTTGCAGTATTAACAACAGTTGTTGTCTTGCCACAACCCCCTTTTTGATTCATCACCGCAATTACTTCACTCATTAAAGAATTCTCCTATTTCTAGTAAGTTTTAAGTTACCAGTTATGAATTATAACTTAAAAGTTTTCAGGTTTTAAAGAATAACAATTAAGTTATCCAGTATAAGTTAAAAGGATTAAGTTATTCCTTTTAAATTAAAACTTAAAGGAAATAAGTTATCAGTTTTAACTTCTAAGGGATAGGAAATAAGTTTTAAGTTAAAACTTCTAAATTATAAAAAATAAGTTTTAAGAAATAACTTATCATAACTAACTTTTAACAAATAAGTTATATTTTATAACTTCTCTCTTATAAAGTATTTGTTTTCACAAATAAGTTATTAGTTATTCATTAGCACTTATAACTTATAACAAAGGATAAGTTATAACTTATAACTAAAAAATTATAAAAAAAATAAAGAAGGATTATTTAGCGTTAGGCATAGTACCTTCAAAGTAGCTAGCATATCCTTTTAAATCTAACATTCCATGACCAGAGAAGTTCAATACAATGGTTTTTTCCTCTCCAGTTTGTTTGCATTTCAATGCTTCATCAATTGCAACTTTAACAGCGTGAGTTGTTTCAGGAGCTGGAAGCACACCTTCATTACGGGCAAAGGTAATTCCTGCTTCAAATACATCTCTTTGATGAGCGGATCTAGGTTCAATGTAACCTACTTTAGTCAATAAAGATACTTGAGGTGACATACCGTGGTATCTTAAACCTCCTGCATGAACGGAAGGAGCGACAAAGTCATGACCTAAGGTAAACATTTTAAGCATTGGGGTAAAACCGTTTACGTCTCCAAAGTCATATTCATAACTTCCTTCAGTTAAAGTTGGACATGCGCTAGGTTCTACTGCAATAAATTGAGTATCGGATTTTCCATCGATTTTATCCTTAATGAATGGGAATAGAGATCCAGCAAAATTACTTCCACCACCTGCACAGGCAATCATTACATCAGGAGTTTCTTCAGCAATTTCCAATTGCTTTTTAAGCTCTTGACCAATAATGGACTGATGTAACATGACATGGTTCAATACACTGCCCAAAGTGTATTTTACCTCATCGTTTTCCAAAGCCTCTTCCATAGCTTCGGAAATAGCTACACCAAGAGAACCTGGGTGGTCTGGATTATCTGCCAAGATCTGACGACCGACTTTGGTATTTTCACTTGGGGAAGCATAAACGTTACCGTTGTAGATGTTCATGATGTTTTTTCTGTCAGGCTTTTGGTTGAATGAAACCTTTACCATATAGACAGTACATTCAAGGTCCAATAAGTTACATGCAAGAGAAAGTGCTGTACCCCATTGCCCTGCACCGGTTTCGGTAGTTAATCTTTCAACACCTTCCTTTTTAGCAAAGTATGCTTGAGGTATTGCAGAGTTTAACTTATGGGATCCCGTAGGTGAAGTGTCTTCACGTTTGTAATAAATTTTTGCAGGGGTATTGAGATATTCTTCCAGTCTAGTAGCCCTAAACAAAGGAGAAGGTCTTCCCATTTGCATATATAATTTTCTTACTTCCTTTGGAATCTTAATATAGCGTTCCTGTGAAAATTCCTGTTCTAAACCTGCTTTGGTGAATGCTTTTTGAAGTGAAGCGATTTGGTCTTTTCCTTCACTGTTTTGAGGCATTGGGAGTTCGCAAGGTAAATCAGCATTAATATTGTACCATTCTTTAGGCACTTCATTTGAGTTTAAAGTTATTTTGTAATCCATAATAATAATTACATGAATGTACTATATAAAACTTTGTTGTACAAAAATGTACAGTTTAAATATTAATATTATAAGAGACAATTTTAAATCATGAGAATTTTAGCTATTGATGTTGGAACTGGAACCCAGGACATAATGATATATGATACTGAAAAGGAACTGGAAAATTCAATAAAACTGGTTCTGCCTTCCCCACACCTTTATATCTCACAGCAGATAAGGGAAATCGAAAACGACATTTATTTTACAGGAGAAATAATGGGCGGAGGAAAAATCAAAAAAAGCATTCTGGAACATATGGACAAGGGATATGAGGTCGTGATGAATTCCACATGCGCAAAAACGATCCGTGACAATCTCGATCAGGTAAAGTCAATCGGAATAAAAATAGATGACAATATGGAAAAATACGCAGACTATTCCAAAATCATTATGGGCGACATAAACATCACAAAACTCTCAGAGTTTCTGCTCGGCTACGATTTGGAGTTTGACTTCGATGGAATTGCAATAGCGGTTCAAGATCATGGCTACAATGAAAACATGGGCGACAGGGATTTCAGATTTGAGAAAATAAGACAGAAAATATCACAGCCGATTTCCCCTCTTGAATTCGGATTTAAAGAAGACCTTCCCGAATACTACACAAGAATGCAGGCAGTAAGAAGAATATTGGAAAATGAAGGAATAGAGGAAACACCTTTAGTGATGGACACCAAGTTTGCATCAATAGCCGGAATGTGCTTTGATGAAATAGCTGAAAAACTAAACAGTTTTATTGTAATCGACATTGGTAACGGACATACAACAGCAGCATCAATTGAAGACGGGAAAATCCAGGGAGTATTTGAACACCATACATCAAGCCTGACCGGCGAATCTCTGGAAAGATATATGAAACGCCTGGCAGAGGGAGTAATTACCAATGAGGAAGTATACAACGACCATGGGCATGGGGCACATGTCCTAAATCCAATATCAAAAATAGAGAAAGTCATAGTAAGCGGACCTAAAAGAGAGCTGATTGAAAAGACAAACCTTGACTGGCATCATGCCGCTCCTGGAGGAGACGTTATGATGACAGGAACAGTGGGACTAATCAAGACAATACAAGGTAGGTAAAATGCTCAAGATGGATTCACATATTCACAGCGAATACTCTCCGGACTCGGAATCAAAAATCGATGACATTTTAAAAAGGGCACAGGAAAGAAACATTGACATCATTGCAATCAGCGACCACAATACGGTTGATGGAACAAGTGAAGTTATGAAAAAAACTAGGAATACAGATATACTGGCTATTCCATCCATAGAGATTTCTTCATCACATGGCCATATTCTTGGTTTTGGGTGTGAGGAAATGATACCTCGAGACCTAACACCACAAGATACAATCGACAGAATTCATGATTTGGGGGGTCTTGCAATAATCCCACATCCATATTGCTTTTACCGCCATGGACTTTTATGCAAAAGTGACCATAAGGATCTCAAAATCGATGCAATCGAGACAAAAAATGCCAGATTCGTAGTTGGATACTGCAACAATAAAGCAAAAAAACTGGCAAAAGCCGAAAACATCCCAACATTGGGTGCAAGCGATGCACATTACTGGAAATTTGTTGGAGACTGTTATAGTCTGATTGACTGTGAAAAAGACATTGACAGTGTTTTAAAAGCTATAAAAAATAGTGATATTGAAGCCCATGGAAAAGGGACTTCAAATATTTTGCTTTCCAAATATCTGTTCGAAAGAAATATATTAAAAAAATTTTAAAAAAGGAATAATTAATCCTTTTCGATTAAAATTTCAATGATAGAGACATTAGTTTTTTCATTATTAAAGTTTTCAATCTCTTCTGTTGAAATTTGAATATCTTTTACATCTGCCTCAGGAACAAACCTATTTCTTACTATTTCAGCAGTATCGACTGCACGGCTGATGGCTTTTCCTCTAGCTCTCAAAAGGACAGCATCTGAACCCTCATTAAACTGGGTAACCACAGCTAAAACATAATTCATGACAGGTTTGCTACCTACAAAAATTACATTGTTTTCCATATTTATATCACCATATTAAACTTTTGTCGATTAGGTATATAAAAGTTTTCAAAAATAATTAAATTTTTTTTAAACAATAAACAAAAAATATAAAAAATATATGAAAAATTTAATAAATAATATATAAAATTATAAACAATATAAATATTTATAAAAAATGATATAATCTAATTAAAAAAAATGAATATATCTCCAAAAATTATTAATTAAAATTCTTATATTAATCATAAATGATCGATTAAAATTAAAAATTAATCAAAAAATAACTTTTAAAAAAAAAAGAAAAAATGAATATTTATCAAAAAATCAAATATCATGCCCTTCTAATCAACAACAACTTATTCATAGAATCAAGCACCGCAAGAATACTTGCCATGACAATGTCCTGATTTGTTGACCTGCCGGTGGACTTGTTGCCTTGGGAGTCTGAAGTTATAACAAAAACCTCAGCCAGCGCATCGGTACCGCCGCTTACGGCTTCAATATTATATTCTTCAAGCTCAATATCCATCGTATCCTGAACCAGTTCACGAACTGCATTCAAAGCTGCATCGACAGGACCGACACCGGTATGAGCGGTTTCCTTTTCAACACCATCAATTTCTAGCTTAACGGTAGCGGTAGGAGAAACGCTTGCCCCCATTGAAATGCTCAATCCTTTAATAACAATCGGAGTTTCACGAGCAGATCCCAGTTCGGTTATAGCAATAGCAACCAAATCGTCATCTGTAACACATTTTCCGCTGTCGCCCAAGGATTTGATTTCATCGAAAACCTTACAGAACTGCTGTTCATTCAAATCGATGTGATATTCCTTAAGTTTTGATTTTAGTGCATTGGCACCTGTATGTTTGCCTAAAACTATTTTTCTGGAATGTCCAACCATTTCAGGTGAAATCGGCTCATAGGTGGAAGCGTTATTTAAAATTCCATGAACATGAATTCCGGATTCGTGGGCAAATGCGTTAGCGCCTACAATAGGCTTGTTAACAGGCATTTTAACCCCAGTCAAACGACCTACCAAATTGGACAGACTGTACAGACGGGTAGTGTCAAGTCCCAAATCAATGCCATATGAAGCCTTTAGAGTCATCACCAACTCCTCCAAAGAACAGTTACCTGTTCTCTCACCCAAACCGTTGACGGTAACGTGAGCCTGATTGGCGCCACATTCAATAGCTGTTAATGTGTTGGCTGTTGCAAGGCCAAAATCATTGTGGAAATGTACACTGACGGGAGTTTTGAAGTTGCTTTTTATATCAGTTATCAATTCATGAGTCAAAATCGGAGTCAGGACCCCGACGGTATCGGGAACATCCAAAAAGTCAGCGCCTGCATCGACAACTTCCTCAAATATTTCAAATAGGAAATCCCTTTCTGTCCTTGTTGCATCCTCAGCTGAAAACTCTACGGTCAAACCATGATCCTTAGCGTACTCCACTGACTGTGAAGCCTTATCAATGATTTGTGATTTGGACATCTTCAGTTTATAATCACGATGCAAAGGAGAAGTACCTATAAATGTATGGACATATTCCAAATCAGCGTCGATAATAGCATCAATGTCGCTTTTAAGAGACCTTGAAAGACCGACCAGAGTAGAATCCAAATTCAACTGTTTTATTTTTTTAGCAGATTCTATTTCTCCCTTAGAAGAAGCCGGAAAGCCAACTTCAATCTTATCTACGCCAAGATTATTGAGCTTTTGGGCAATCTGGATTTTCTCATCAACTGTCAAGGCAACGCCTGGTGTCTGTTCACCGTCTCTTAATGTTGTATCGAAAATATAAATCTTGTCGGCCAAGTTCATATTTTCCTTTTTTAGGGTTTCCATATCTTGCATCGTATCACTAGTTAAAACTTTAAAAATGAAAGTTAATAAGGTTAATCATTCAAAGAAATTTTGATAATGTTTATCATTAACGAAAAATAAACATAAACAATATGAAACTAGGTTTTACAACACTGGCTTTATTCATGCAACCAAACAATGACATCATCGATTTAGCTAAAAAACATGAATTTGAAATAATTGAAATTCTCGGCGAGGATCCGTTTTTTGAAAAAGACAAATGCGAATTCAAGGACTGTGGCCTTGACATGAGAATTCATGCAGCAACTGTAGACATCAACATAGCAAGTTTAAACAAGGGAATTAGAGCTGAAAGTGTAAAACAAATGATTCAATGCGGACAATATGCAGAAAGCATTAATGCAAATACAATAACTGTTCATCCGGGAATTATTGGTAGGAATGAACCACATTTAAGAAAATGGGCATTGGAAATAGCTATTGAAAGCGTTGGAGAAATCATAGATAACACAAACGTTGAAGTTTCCGTTGAAAACATGCCGGTTCGAGGAAAGTTTCTGGGAAATACTGTTGAAGAAATCGAAATGATACAGGAAGCAACCGGATGCAGTCTGACAATCGATACGGGCCATGGAAATACCTGCGGAAACCTTGAAGATATGTTGTCTTTAAAAAACATAAGCTACTGCCATTTGAATGACAATGACGGAGTTAAAGATCAGCACATTGCCTTAGGTGAAGGTACCCTAGACTTGAATTTGCTTAAAAAAATTGATACTGCAATAATTGAGCTTAATAACTTTGACAATGTCCTCAAAAGCAAAGAGGTTATCGATAACCTATAATTTTTTTGACGGTTATTAGTTATAAGTTATAAGTTATAACTTAACAGTTATAAAAAAATTAATGTCAGAAATCAATCATTGTAACCTCAAAAATGTCTTCAATTACATAATCGGTCTTATCCATCATTTTGGGGGATACCTCTTCCTGCTGTTCAATGGTAAGGACGCTTACATCCGCTTTTTTAAATGCCAAAATGTCATTAAGCCCATCACCAACCATCATAACCTTATATCCGCCTTCCTTTAGAATGGATACCACTTCACATTTTCCACGAGTGGAAACGGTTCCATAGGCATTGTCTTCCGGAACATCAAGCATATTGGCCAACCTGTTGATGGCACCCTTTCTGTCACCTGATGCGATGAATATCTCAATGCCCCGTGACTTCAACGTTTCGACAGTTTCAAAGACCTTAGGGAAAAATCTTCCCGCAGAAGTAATGGTATAAACAATCTGGCCCAAATCCATATCAACGATTAAGGCTGAACCGTTACACAGCTCCATATGTGAAATCTTTTCACGCAGAATGTCAAATCCATCTGTAATGTCTGAAACTGTGGTAGTTGTCTCGCCGTCAAGAATTGCCTTGACTTCAGCCTTGGATACCTGACGGTTTGAAAAGCTCACGTCAAAATCTATTTCATATTCCTTAATGACTTGGGAAACCAATGTATTTGGATCCAATTTCAAGAGTTTATTGGTGTTGAATTGAAGCACGACCAATGCCAAAGAATCCGCTGCATCAATAATCTCCAGGGAATTGATGTCTGTAAAAATATTGCCATGAACAACATCCTTAACGACAGGGTACCTCTCTATCAATGTTCCTGAATTGTCAAATACAACAGCCTTTTTCATATAATAAATTATGAAATTAATAATAAATAAATTATTTCCATTGGAAAAATAATCAAATCCAAAAACAACAACATTTAAAAGGTTTTATTAATTAAAATAACTGTGATGACAAAAAAAATAAAGTTTGTGTTTATTTTAATCATCTTATTATTTTTAGCTATCGGTGCTGTATCAGCTAGCGACAGCAATTCAACAGATATCATCAAAGAAGAAGTGTCAATGCCGAGTGATGATTCCTTAAATGAAGATGCTTTAGGATACAGCGAAAATAACAATGAATTATCTTCAAACGATAATACGGAAATTTCAAAAGATAATGCGGATGATTTAAATACAAAAAGCAACGAAAAATCAGACGCAAAAATTACACCTCATTCAAACTTTGTAAGGAAAGGTGAAAATTATTACATCTATCTGACCGACAAGAATGGTGATGGAATAGCAAACAAAAAGCTAAGCATAGAATTCAATGGAAATACCTATGTCAAAACAACGGATGAAGACGGAAAAGTAGGAATAAAAGTGAGTCTATCCGAACCGACTTCCTCAATGACCGTTAAATTCCACGGAGATGACGAATTCCATTCAGTTTCCAAAACACTTGATTTTTATATAGACAAAACAATTTCAATCAAAATCGGGAACAAAAAATTGATTACCAACGGCTATCTTAGAATTTATCTAAGCGGAAAAAAGAAATATATAGCACATAAGACAATTGAAATAAGGATTGGAAATAAGGTATTTACCAAAAAAACCAATGAAGAAGGTTTTGTTGTCATAAAACCCGAAGTCGGAAGCGGCATATATGATGTGACCGTTACATATGGAAACTATAAACTCACAAAAAGAATCAAATGTGAAAAGGGAGATGTAATAAATCCATTTGAAAAGGCTGTACCAAGGGTCAATGGGGTTCCAGACATTGATTTGATGCCTGCAAATTTTGTAATGGGAGACAATAACGGCAAATATAAAATCAAAAAATCACAATATAAGGAAGTCTTAAAAAGAGACAGTTATTCCTTGTATTTATATGGCAAATTATCAAAATACACATTCTTTAAAACAAAAGCGTCCCCTAATGTTTATCATATCATAAAGCGTGAAAAATGGAACGTTATCGAAAGGGTGATCAATACAAAAATGGTCAAAAAGAATCAGTACAAATATTGGCCAAAATCAGTTAGCGTTTCGCTTAAAGGAAAGGAATATACCTACGGTGAAGTCCGTGACGTTCAAAACAAAGGATACACATGCGGTCCGACATCCGCAAGTATGTGCAGTCAGGCCCTTAGAAATTACTATTCGGAAAAATACTTCCAGATAAAAATGCATGTAACAAGCGGAGTGAACATCCCTGTTGTCAAAAATGTCCTGGAGAAAAACAAATTCAAGACATATTACTACTACAGAAACTCAATCCACAGTGCCGTGAATCAAGTGAAAAAAGGTGGAGCTGCTTTAATAGCTTTCCTTCCAAATCACTATGTGGCGGTAATAGATGCAAGTCATGACGGAAAGAAAATCCTGGTAAGCAACTCCTACGGTGCCTATAATGTTGGTGGGGACAGCAAAGTCCCGACAGGCTGGGTATCCCTAAAATACTTCAAAAGCAAATTTGCAGGTATAGGTCTGGTTGTTAAACTCAATTACAAGCTATCCTCAAAAACAAAAGCGACAATGAAAAACATTTACACAAGTATGGGTCCTAACTGGATTAGACAAAATACAAATGAAAGAATTCCAAATACTTAGCTGAAATACCCATCAAAAAAACAACTATATAAACCTTGAAAAATATAATAATAGTATTATAATTTACGATTATTAAGGTGTTTTAATGAACGTTATTGAAAAGTTAAACTCCATAAAAAGTGGAGAAATAACAGCTAAAGAAAATGTTGAAAGCTTCATTAAAGTTATCGATGAAAATAACGAAGAGATAAATGCATTCATTGAATTAAACTATGAAAATGCATTAAAGCAAGCAGAAGCTATTGATGAAAAAATAGCTAATGGTGAAGATGTTGGTGCTTTAGCTGGTTTGGTATTTGGTATAAAAGCAAACATTAATGTAGAGGATTTAATCATCTCAGCAGCTTCCAAAACCCTGGAAGATTACATTGGAAGCTATAACGCAACTGTAGTTGAAGAAATTCTCGCTGAAGATGGTATAATCATTGGTATTTTAAATATGGATGAGTTTGCAGCAGGAAGCTCAACCGAAACATCCTACTACGGACCTACCCAAAACCCAAAGGCAATGGGCAGAATCCCTGGAGGATCAAGTGGAGGATGTGCAGCGGCCGTTGCAGCAGAAATGTGTGACATATCCATCGGTTCAGACACCGGAGGATCCATCAGAAATCCTGCATCACATTGTGGTGTGTTAGGATTTAAACCGACTTACGGTGCCGTTTCAAGACAGGGTCTTCTTGATTTGTCAATGAGTCTTGACCAAATCGGACCATTGGCCAATGACATAAGCGGAATCGCACTAGCCCTAAATACCATTGCAAAATACGATGAAACCGAATGCACAACCTTAAACTGGGAAAAACCAGATTTTACTGATGTAATTGAAGACAAATCCCTTGAAGGCATGAAAATAGCTGTGTGTAAAGAATTCATTGACGTGACAGATGACGAAATCAACAAGACCGTCAACAAGGCTATTCAAAAACTGGTTGATGCAGGAGCAGAGCTTGTTGAAGTTAGTTTCGATTATATAGATTTATGTTTACCTACCTATTACCTGATTAACTATGTTGAATTCTTCTCCGCAACAAGAAAATACGATGGAAGAGACTACGGTTACAGAATCGAGGAAGTCTGTGGAGACGAAGTATTAAGAAGAATCAAAATAGGTTCACATATTGCAGAAGCCGAATTCAGTGGAAAATACTACAAACAGGCACTAAAAGCGAGATCTGTAATCAGAGGTGAAATTACCTCAATGCTTGAAAACGTTGATTTAATCGTTGGTCCTACCGTTCCTAAACTTCCTCACGAAATCGGAGCTGAATTGGAACCTATGGAAATGTATGCCTACGATGTATTAACAGTAATCGCAAACTTGGCCGGTATTCCGGCAGCAAGCATCCCTGCAGGTGAAGTTGACGGTATTCCTGTCGGTCTGCAGATTCAAGCTAAACCATTGGATGACTTAAAAATTATTAAAGCAATGAGTGTTTTCGAAAACACTCAATAAACTATTTTTTTTATTGAATTTTTTACACTTGAAATCTATCTTTAAAAATCGAATACGAAATCTGAAGAGGTTATCTTTATGACAAAAATTGGACTTGCTTACATAAATGGTGCTGTGCCTGGATTTGAAGATTTTGGAAACTTGCCTACCGATATAGTTAAAGAAAACGGATTGGTTAATGGTAATAAAGCTTCAGATGAACTTGATGCATTAATTATTCCCGGCGGAACACTGATTGAATCAAATGACATTAACATGCCATTGAACCGGGAAATAAAAAAGATGGCAAAAGACGGCAAACCGATAATTGGAATCTGTGCAGGTTTTCAGCTGCTGTCAAACCAGATTGATATCGGCCGTAAATCCCCTGTTCCAATCGTTAAGGATGGCCTTGGAATAATTGACGTTAATTTCTCCCCACTCATTACAAGTGACAGGGTAAAGGCAAAAGTCTATAACAACTCATTTCTAGTAAAAAACCAAAAAGAAGATGTTGACGGCTTTCATACCCACACTTACGGTAAGGTTGAAGGTGATGCAAAACCGCTGTTCTACTCCAAAGTTCAAAGGATGAATTATGGAGATACAAATGAAAAGGGAGATTACAACATATTTTCAGGTGCATGCAACGATGACGGTAATGTTATCGGCACCATGATTCATGGCATATTGGATGAAAATCAGGTTCTTGTAGATAACCTGCTGGAACGAATAGACGCTGCAGATACCGATGAAATTTACAATAGAAACGGAAAAGTCAAAAAGTTCCTGAGAAGTGAAGTTGGAATAAACACCGGCATTGAAATACCTGAAATCACACCGAACAAAAGGCCGAAATATCTGATGATTGGAAGCAACGGATCAGACAGCGGCAAGACATTCATACTTACAGGCCTTGCAGGCGCATTAACAAGAAGAGGTTATAAGGTAGCACTTCTAAAGGTTGGCCCGGATGTCCGTGACATCATACCGGGATTATACCTGACCAAGGGAAAGATGGAGGAATTTGCATCCGTAAAAATCGGACACCTCGGCTGGGCCGATATTGAATCTACAATAGCTACACTCAATTCATCAGACTATGACATTGTGCTTATTGAAGGCGTCATGAGCGTGTTTACCGGTCTTTTAAATGAAAAGGTTCCATATTCCGCAGCGGAAATTGCAATGTCATCAAACATTCCTATGATACTTGCATCAGGAGTCAATAAGGGCGGCATCGAATCGGCTGCAATCGACTTGGTATCCCATGCAAATATGCTCAAGAAATTCGGAGTATCAGTAGAGGCAATGCTGCTGAACAAGGTCTACAATGACGATATATTCGACAATGTGGTGCCATATATCAAAAACAATACCGGTGTCGAAAACGTCCTAAAGCTTCCGAAGCTAAAGTCTGCTGATATGCGCGGATTCATACCGGAAGTCGAGATAAGGTATGAACTGTTCACCTCACATGCAATGGAACTTGTTGAAAACAACCTGGATATAGATCTCATACTGACCATGGCTCGTGAAGTCGAATTTGATAGAATTTACTCATTTGAAGAAATAAAAAGCAGGGTGATATAAATGGCACTTAACTTAAGTCCCGAAACCGGGGTCAAGCTTACAAAAAAGGACAGGGCACATGTACTAAAGAAGATGAAACAGGGCTGGAAGGCAAACTGTCTGATACCGGATTACGTCTTTGATGAGGACGGCAATATTCAGATAGCTTCTGACAAAAATCGTCGCGTAGTTAAAATCGTTAAAATCCTTAATGACGGAATTCATATCGAAAAGGCGCTTAAAAGCAAAACATTAAGGATTACATGGGATAAAGTTGCTGCCATAAACAAGTCAAAAGAAGTGAAAAACGGTTTAGAAATTAAAATGAGAGACGGAAAGTACGTCTCATTCAGCATTTATAATTCCTACAAATACCAACAAATTATGGAATTTATGGCAAATTACATAGCTAATCATGGAAATTAGCTATTCTTTCAAATATTCATTAATTATATCTTCGCCCCGAAGCAATACAAGATTGTTTTTCTCGGCGTATTTGCGGGCATCGGCAATTGAAGTAGCCTGTCCGGTTTCACCATCCATCATCTCACATACAACGCAAACAGGGGTAACTCCTGCAAGTTCACACAACGCAAGACCGATTTCTGTGTGTCCCTGACGATTTTTGACAAGGCCATCAGCTCCTCTCAAAAGACATACGTGACCAGGTGACCTGAAGGTAGCACCGAACTCATCAAATCTTTCTTCCTTCATCATTATTGCCATTTCGGAAATGGTCATTGCTCTGTCATGGTCTGTAACGCCTGTAAATGATTTTCTGTGGTTTGCCCAAACTGAAAATGATGACCTTTCATCATAAGGAATGTCATTTGGAGCAAGTTTGGCAAGTTCAGGATATTTTTCTGTTGCGGCTTTCATTATGTCCACCATGAACGGTAAATGAATAGCTTCACAAAAATCAGCATGTAAACAGTTGCAGATTAAACCGCCTGCATCATTTCTCATGGTTGCAATTGATTTGGGGGTTACAAATTCGGAAGCAATAATCATGTCGACTTCCCCTTCCCTATCATCATCATCAAAAACCAGTACAAATTCACCATTTCTAATTGCTTCTAAAGCTTTATCTAAGTTTGTTTCTTGATTCATAGTAATGTCTCCTTATTTACTAGAACCAGGGCTAAAAATAACTATTATCTTCTCTTCCATCCGGACTGTAACCGTCGGTTTTGGATTCTCACCAAATCAACACGTCTTGTGCTCGTGGACTTATCTTTTAAAAATCACCACCGGTGGGGAATTCCACCCCGCCCCGAGAACGTATTAAGAAATATATTCATTATGTATAAAATACTTTTTGGTAAAAAAAAAGAAAGAAAGATATTAACCCATAATATCTTTAACCAATGCAACGATGCCTGCACCCAGTGCTCCGGCAACGATCATTCCTAAAAATGCATTCAAAATCGGGAAAAATGCTGCCACACCTGGAGCCAGAATTAATGGCGCTATAATTCCCTGAAGAAGAGATGCCAAAAGACCGGCCACACCACCGACGACAAGGGCATTGTCGATGCTGTCTGCAATAAATCCGATTATTGCTCCAGCAATCAAAACAGCTACAATAAAACTAAACCATCCGCTTGTTGCAAATGCCAACAAAATTCCTAAAATTAAAGCGATAACAGTCGCTATAATAATGTTTATAATCATTTTTGCATTAACTTCCATTTTAAAAACCATCCTTTTAATTTTTTAAAATTCGAGAGTTACAATATCTCCATCATCAATGTTCAACTCATCCCTTAATCTTTTTTCCGCTATAAATTCAAGATAATTTTCATCATGAGTCGTTTTTGCAGGAAATACAATAGCTCCATAAATAATATTATTCAGTGTGGCATTGATATACTTGACGGCACCAAAGCCTTCATCCGGCTTTATGAGATTTTGACAATTGTTTTTGATTTCACTGATTTCATCCAGATACTTGTCACTGACGATGACGTTCAGTGTTCCTGGATATGGAATGAATCCCAAATTTTTCTCAAACTCCCTTGTGTAGAATTCCTGTGATAGGAAATATGCCGCCTTTCCCAAACCGGTTGTAACCTCACCATCAATTTTCATGAAATAACCTCTAACTATAATAACTTCAATGCGATAACTATTAAAATTCTTAACTATATTTTTAATTTAATTAAATGATAAAATGAATACTTGAAATTTAACTTAAGGAATATATATTAATTTTCAAAAATGTTATTAATAAATATTTTTAACGATGAAAAAGAAAATAATATTATAAACTATTTTACAGGGTTATTGAAATGGAAATAAAAACTATCCAAACAGACGTGCTTATAATCGGATCCGGTGGAGCGGGTTCAAGAGCAGCTATTGAAGTTGATGATGCAGGCTTAAAAGCCATTATTGTATCAAAAGGACTTTCATTCAGGTCCGGATGTACTGGAATGGCAGAAGGAGGATACAATGCAGTATTCAAAACCGTTGATAAAGACGATTCAATCGAAGCTCACTTTAACGACACGCTGAAAGGTGGAAGCTACCTCAACGATGAAAAGCTGGTTGAAATACTGGTAAACGAATCTCCAAAAAGACTTGTTGACCTTGAAAACTATGGGGCACTATTTGACAGGCAGGAATCAGGTCAAATTGACCAAAGGCCATTTGGAGGTCAAAGCTTCAGAAGAACATGTTATCAGGGAGACAGGACAGGTGCAGAACTGCTAAATGCGCTCAAGGAAGAAATCATCAGAAGAGATGTCGAATGCATTGAGGAAGTAATGATTACTTCTCTTGTAACCGATGACGACCGGGTCATTGGAGCAACCGGACTGAATCTGAAAGACTCTTCACTGATTTACTTTAAGGCAAAAGCGGTTATTTTGGCAAGCGGAGGAGCTGGACAACTATACCCTGTAACATCCAAT
>NZ_JBGVFE010000045.1:0-17326 GCF_045120835.1 Methanobrevibacter sp. | reverse complement strand
TTTTTCAAATACCTAACATTTATATGTAATCAAATCTTATTTTTATTTAGGAAACATTGTTTTTTCCATATTTCTGGAAAAATTTAGTAAAAACATATGATTTGGTATGGACTTGATTGATTTATGCTGGATTTTTTTTACTAATAGGGAGTGTTTTCTATGAATGGTTAAATATTTCCAATGAAATGCTCCTATTTTAATTAATAATGAGGGTAAACACGTATTGATATGTAATTATTTTATTTTTTAAAATAATGATGCGTTTCATTAGATTTGATTTGATTTATTCACAGTATATAAGAGGATTGTTGTCTGGTTTAAACTTAACTGATTAAACTGGACAATATAAATACTGTAGACTTTTTTTCGTTAATTTTTAAATATCTTAAAGATAAATTATTATTATGGATGATGAAACATTAAAGGTATTTGCCTATGTTAATATTTCTTCTTATCGAGTAAAAACCGTTAAGGTTCTAAAGGGGCAAACCAAAACTCCAAGTGCAATTGCAAGGGATTCGGGGATAAAGCTGAATCACATCTCCAAGGTGCTTCGTCAGCTAAAGAACTGGAAAGTTGTGGAATGCCTCAATGAGGATGCGCATCATGGAAGGCTTTACCGTCTGACAAGCGTAGGTGATGAAATCGTTGATCATCTGGATAATTTTGGATAGGGGATAATATGAAATTTTCAGGATATATGAATGTTTATCTGATGGATGATTTGTCCTGGCAATATGAATTTGGAGACAGAACCCTCAGGGCAGATAATCTAAAGGATTTGGAACTTCTGGTCAATCTGTATGGACTGAAATGGAATATACTGGATGAGGAGCTGGCCTTGAAATCCCAAAGGATAGATGAAAACAATTTCACCGGATTTTTCAATGTCTACAGAAAGGATGATTTCTGGCATTACCGAAAAACGGACCTCAAATCCAAAAGTCTGCAGGTCCTCAAAAAGAAAGTGCTGGCCAATGGTTTTGAATGGAAAGAGACGGACAAAAATCTGGCCTACAAGAATTGGAAACTTGATGAGAGGAAGTTTCAAAAGTAGTTCTTGTTTTGTTTGCATTTCAATGGCAATGAAAAGATTATAAGTATCCTCTTATTAAATTAGTATCATGAAGTGCGAAAATTGTGGCGAAGAGATTCTCAATCATGCCAAGTTCTGCCCTCATTGCGGAGCAAAAACCAGCCTGGAAAAGGTTGAAGGCAAAAGCGTGATTGTTGCCCTTATGCTGTCGTTCATCCTTGCTGGAACGGGGATAGCTTATGCAGGCAAAAGGCAGAAGGGAATTTCACTGTTTTTCATCGGAGTGATATTTGCAATTCTTGCCATAAGGGTTCGGATGTGCACCGTACTCGCATTGATTGTTTGGATATACTCTCTGCATGAAACCTACAAGGAAGCAAGGGTTGCAAACGGCGCTTCAAATCCAAGCCTTGTTGGGGATATAAGGGGGTTTTCGACAAACAAAAAAATCGCCGCAGTCGTAGCTATTTCATTAATAATTTTGATTTTTGTTGGAGGGGTTATTGCGGCGTTTTCACCTGAAAGTGAGGATTATGACGATTTGAGCCAATATTTCATTTTCAGTGATGATGGAAGTCTTGATAATGACAATCATGATTCAGAAGGCGATGAGGTGTCCTATCACTATGAGGATGAATACGGCTCATCGGATACGGGCGGCAAGGCATATGACGACGGAAGCGTGGAGTCCCACCAAAGTGGCAGCGGCGATTATGAGGACTATCAGATAGACTCATATATGGATGGTGACGGAAACATATGCGGCACCCTTGAAAACGGCGGAAAAACCTATTATATTGAGGATTAGCCCGACTAAGAAAATCTTATATAATGACTTCAACACAGTTTCATGATTTATTTCTTTCAGTGATGGCTTTTGTAAAATATTTGCATAATATATAATAGGAATAATCGAGTTATATATTAACATATATAGTTAACATGATTGACTTTTTTAAAAAGGGAAAGATTAATATGTTTAAAAAAAGGTATATTGCAGTACTGTTTTTGATAATATTGGTTTTGATGACGATTTCATCGGTTAATGCCGAGGAATTAAACGCCACTGATGAAAGCGTCCATGGAAATTTTGATGATGATGTTCTGGAGGATGCACATGACTATCACAGCTTTTCGGAACTGCAGAACATAATAAATGATGCATGCAGGGAAAGCTTCATTTCCACTGACAATTATTTTGCAGATGTTAGTCTGGAGCATGATTACGCATACAATCCAAAGGTGGACAGCGAAAGTCTGAAGGATGGGATAACACTTCCTAAGGATCTGGAAGATAGCGGAATCCTTTTGGACATATACGGTCGTGGCCATACGATATATGGTAACGGATCCCGTATTTTCAATTTTGCAGAAAACGACCAGATAAATATCTTTAACGTAAACTTTGTCAATAATCTGCATAATGGTGTTTCAAATGGTGGAAGCATCTATAATGAGGGAGCCGTTTTATTGAAAAACTGTAACTTCAGCGACAATTCAGTTAAAAATGAAGGAGGAGCTATTTACAATTCACAGAGTGGTGCTATAAAAATAGTAAAATGTAATTTCTTAAATAATGATGCCCAGAATTATGGAGGCGCCATCTCTTCATACGGGGAGATCGATATTGAAGAATCCAGTTTCAATAACTGTTATTCCACTTATGGAGGAGCCATTTCCTCATATAATTATGGAACTATTTCTTATTCGACTTTTACAGCTAATCTGGCAACATACGGTGGAGCAATCTACAATCATCTTCCCGATGACAGGAAAATCTTTTCTTCATTAAACACTTTTTATTCTAACTTTACAAACAATGAAGCGACAGACGGCGGGGCAATCTACAACGCTTTTGCATCATACTGTCATTTTACAAAGGACAACAAGGCAAAAAACGGAAATTACATGTTTTCAGGTTTGAGAATTTCTTGCAGTGATGATGAGGATTATGAGTATAACGAAGACCTTTTGGCTAAAAATTATTACGGAACAGTTGAATCCGGCGGTTTTTCCTTTAAGATAAACAATGTTTCGGTAATTTCACACAATGAAGTGAGATGCGACATTCTTGTAACCAACAATAATGATGGAAAGCCGGTGTCATGCGCTAATGTAAATCTAAGGTCCTACAACAGATATTTTGATGATGAGTATGACAGGGTCATGAACGATTATCACTGGAGCCATGACTCCAACAATACCAATCAGGAGGGCATTTCCAGCTTTAATGTATATTTGTCTGAAGGATCTTATATCAATGATGAATATGTTGCACTTATCTTTTTATCCAATCCAGTATATAATGACACAATAATCTCAGACTATCAATCCAGCCTGTTCCAGTTGGATTCCAGTATCGTTTTCACTAATGACATAGTATTTGACCATGGTGGCGTTGGTTCGACCAATTTCACTTTGACCGGTGCTTATGATATTTTGGCTGATGTTGTCAACCATACTGAGGCAGTAATATCATTTGCTAACAATACTCTCTTTGTTTCCGGATTGGAACCGGGCAAATATATTCTGCACGCTTCAACATGGCCTTATTTCTATTGCAATCCGGTTGAAGCTACTTTAAATGTTACCGTACGTCCAATTCCTAGAGTAACCTTTTCTGCAGGTATCGTCTTTGACTATGCCTCTTCAGGCACTGTTCACATGATTGTTGAGGGAGGCAGAGTCGAGCGCAGAAACATCCAGATTGTAGGTCATCCTGAAGCCATAATCTCTCTTGTAAACAATGAGATTACCATTTCAGGCTTGAATCCTGGCCAGTATACTTTGCATGTGGTGTCAACTCCCGATGAGGGTCTCGAACCGGCAGTCGGTACTGTTGGAGTGACAGTTAAAAAGGCCACTGCAGTTATTCAGGCATCCAAGGTAACTGTTGCAGTTAAAAAAGGCAACCTGTGGACCATAAGATTGGTGGATTCCAAGACCGGAAAGCCAATATCAAATATGAAACTCCAACTTAAGGTTTTCACAGGCAAGAAATATAAGGCTGTCAGTTTGACTACCGATTCAAATGGGCAGGCCAGATATCAGACTAAGGCATTGTCAATAGGAACACATAAGGTTGAAGTGGGAGGAACACATTTTGGTTATACTTTCAACACTTTAAAATCTTCCATCAGCGTTATTAAGCCTAAGGCATTGACCTTCAAGATTCAGAAAAGGTCAAACGACAAAAGAGGCTCATTGGTTTCATTCATTGTAATGGACAAAAAGACTAAAAAAGGAATAAATGGAGTAAAGGTAAAGTTATTGCTTTACACAGGTAAAAACTACGTAACTATTAACTTGAAAACTAAAAAAGTGGGAAAATACAGCGGTGCGGTCGGATATTCTACCAACAAGTTGTCAGTTGGAAAGCATAAGGTGGTTATTGTTCCGGCGGAAATCAAGTATTCAGGGTCAAAATCCACATCAATGACAATCAAGAAGTCCGCTAAAAAGTATCCTGCTTGGGAGACAAAGGTATCAGCATAATTGATTTAATAAATAAGTATTGGAGTTGAAGGCATGAATGGAAAGAAATATTTGGCAATTCTGATATTTTTAGTAATTTTGATAGGTGCAGTTTCGCACGTCAGTGCCGAAGATTTAAACTCAACCGATGTAATTACTGAAGATGGGGATTTGGATGGAATACTCAGTGATGACGATGATGATTGGGATCCTGATGATTGGGATCCTGATGATTGGGATCCTGATGATTGGGATGACGATGATGACGACGATGATGACGATGATGATTGGGAAGATGATGAGAATAATGATGATAAGTGGTATGATGATTTTGACTCCATCGAATATGATGATGCCTTCGAAGGATACAAAAGCTTTACAGATTTGCAAAACCTCATAAACACAGTAAAAAGCGATGGCAGCATATATCTTGAACATGATTATGTATTCAATCCAAAAGTTGATGACAGAATCCTGATGGGTGGTGTGACTTTCTTTGAAAAAACAGAAGATGAGGATTATTTCAACATTAACATTTACGGCAACGGGCACAGCATTTTTGCCAATAAGGGACGAATTTTCAACATAGGCAATGAAAAGTACCACGTATCAGTTTATGATGTTCAGTTTGATAACTATTTTGTTTACAATGACATTTCTATTAAAAACGGTGGAGCAATTTATAATGTCGGCAGATTGTCACTAACCAATTGCACTTTTAAGGATTTCTCCGCATTTTTTGATGGGGGTGCGATTTATACCAATAACAGATTGTCCCTGACCAACTGTTCATTTTATAGAAATAATGCCGAAGATTGCGGAGGGGCAATTGAAAATGATGCGATTCTATACTTGAATAACTGCTCTTTTTACGAGAATTATGCAACTACTTTTGGAGGTGCGGTTTACAGTTACGGCAAATCCTCCTTAAGAGATTGTTCATTTTATGATAATGTGGCTGATGAAGAGGGAGGTGCTCTCTTTTCTTTTGATAGTGATATTAGCATTCTTTCTTCTTCATTCTATAATAATGCCGCATCCGAATATGGAGGTGCCGTTTCTGTCAGTGCTGAAGGTTCAATTAAGGACTGCATTTTCAACAATAATTCAGCTGAGCAAGGCGGTGCAATTTCTATTAGTTATCAGTTCAGCGTTATAAATTCTTCATTTGCCAATAACTCTGCTGAAAGAGGTGGTGCAGTGTGGAGTAATGCAAATGAACTTTCATTGGATAACTGCAGGTTTGATAATAATTCCGCTATGGATGAAGGGGGAGCAGTTTATAATGACGAGGCAAGAAGCAGGGTAAAAGTTGAAATGGAGAATTACAATATAACTTTCACCCCATCCCATAACATCTTTGTTAAAAATTCCTTTTTCACAAATAACAATGCGGTTTCTAAAGGAGGAGCCATTGCGAGTTACTCTTATCTTGAGGTTGACAACTCCACTTTCTCAGGCTCCAATTCAAAATTTGGTGGTGCAATAGCTACATATTACTTTGCAATGATTTCAGGTTCAAATTTCACATCCAACAGTGCAATACAGGGAGGAGCGGTTTTCAATCCTGCACTTGGAGAGAATAGCGAATGTTCTATTGCCGATTCATATTTCTACAGCAATCAGGCGAATCGTGGTGGGGCAATTCACAATGCCCTTGCTTTTAAGTGTTACTTTGAAGGAAACGATGCAAAATATGACGGCGACAACATGTATTGCGGCGTAAACATTGACTGCAGCGATGACGGCAGTGAAGACTTGAACTACAAAACCCTCAAGATAGACCAATCTTCAGGATTTTCATTCAGGATTAATGAGATTGAAGTAAGGGATTCCGAACTGCTGTTTGAAGTGTATGTGTACAACACCATTGACGGCAAGCCTGTATCCGGAGTATGCGTAAATCTGGATTTGGGATGCCCTTCCACTTTCCGCCATGGTGAAGTATGGAACATAAAAAGGGAATTCTACACAGATGAAAATGGTATTGCCAGAACAAATGTGTCCTACGGTTCTCCTGATCCTGAATGGTCAGAATCAATGACAATCGTATTTGATTCATCAAGAATAAAGCTTTATGACTTCAGTGATGATTACTTCAACATTTGCCTGCGCAACAGCCTGTATAATGATACTGTACTCTCAGGATATGTAACCGATGTTGTGGATACGGATTCCGGCGTAGTCTTTGATAATGACATTGTCTTTGACTATGGAGGCTCAGGTTCTTCACATTTCACATCCACAGGCGTTGAGGATTTGAAGCTTTCTGTAGCGGGTCAGCCTAATGAGGTATTCGCAATAGTTGACGATGAACTCTTTGTTTCAGGATTGGATGTAGGCAAGTATGTTTTAAATGTCGAAACTCTTCCATCAAGATTCTATCATCCTTTCAACACTACTTTAAATGTTACTGTACGTCCAATTCCTAAAGTTACCTTTACTGCAGGAATTGTCTTTGACTATGCAAGTTCAGGTACCGTTCACATGATTGTTGAGGGAGGCAGAGTCGAACGAAGAAACATTGAGGTTGTAGGCCATTCGGAAGCGGTGATTGTTCTTGTAAACAATGACATCACCATTTCAGGCTTGAATCCCGGAAGCTACACTTTGCGTGTGGTGTCAACTCCAGACGAGGGTCTCGAACCGGCAGTCGGTACTGTTGGTGTGACAGTTAAAAAGGCCACTGCAGTCATCAAGGCGGCTCGAATTACCGTTGCCCTTAAAAGAGGTACATTGTGGACCATCTCTCTTGTGGACTCCAAAACAAATAGGCCTATAGCAAACATGCAGATTTCCCTGAAGGTTTTCACAGGCAAGAAATATAAGCTGGTGAGTCTGACCACAAATTCAAATGGTGTGGCCAGCTATCAGACAAAAGGATTGTCCAAAGGAACTCATAAGGTTGAAATAAGCGGAAATCATGCAGGATATAACTTTAACACAGTAACATCCTCCATCAAGGTCATAAAGCCTAAGGCGCTGACTTTTAAGATTCAGAAGAAATCAAACGGCAAGAAGGACTCATTGGTGTCCTACATTGTCATGGACAAAAAGACCAAAAAAGGATTGAATGGAGTTAAGGTCAAGCTGCTGCTCTATACAGGTAAAAGTTACGTTACAATCAATCTTAAAACCAAAAAGGTCGGAAAATACAACGGCGCAGTAGGATATTCAACCAACAAGCTTTCAGTCGGCAAACACAAGGTCGTGATTGTTCCTGCAGACATCAAATACAGCGGATCCAAGTCAACAACAATGATAATCAAGAAGTCCGCCAAGAAGTATCCTCCTCATGAAATGAAGGTTTCCGGATAGGTATGGACAAATTATATATGAGATACCAACATACTATAATATAGTATTTTCTCTGAAATTAAAAAATATCAATAATGAGGTGAATTGAAATGACAACATGTCCTGAATGCGGCACTGAAGTGGTGGATGGCGCCAAATTCTGTGCAAACTGCGGATCTGAAATAATTGAAAAGGAAAGTGAGGGAGCCGGCAAATTCTGTTCAAATTGCGGTTTTGAAATGGGCAGCAATGTCAAGTTCTGTCCCAACTGCGGAACTTCAACTGACGGAAGGTCACAGGCAAGCAATGCTACAAATTACGTAGCAAATCAGGAGAAAAGCCCTGTTCTGGCATTGGTATTGTCTTTTTTCATTGTGGGACTGGGCCAGCTGTATTTGGGATTGACTAAAAAGGGAATAATACTCTTTTTGGCAGCCATTGTTGCAGGAGTGCTGACACTTTTCATTATCGGATGGCTATTATGGCTGATTGTCTGGATATATGCGATGTATGATGCATACAGGTCCGCTGAAAGAATGAATAACGGTGAAGTTTTAGAAGATACTATTGATTTGAATAATCTTGTCTAAAATTTCTTCAATGGTGATTAGATGGTGAAATATTGCACGGAATGCGGAACGCAACTTGATGACAGCGCTCATTTCTGCACAAATTGCGGAACAAAATGCGTGATTGCAGGTGCCGGCAAAAGTAGAATTGATGCATATGAGGACAATTTGATTAAAACCGGTCGAAAAAGAGCCGACATTCCTCGTTTGGGTGGAATAAATGAATTCAGGGATGATTCACTGGTCATCAAAAACACCAATGAGGTAATTCCCATTAAGGACATTACAAACTTTAGCCTGCATCAGAGTTCCCGTTCGCTGTGGAGTGACGTGAAGGTTGATTTTGACTATAACGGTCTGCATTACCGAACCCAGCAGGCAGGTTCTGATAAGGGAAAACTTCAGACTGTTGAAAACAAAATCAGGGCTCGTGAAATGAAGGCATACTCCACCAATCCCGAAGACAAAATAGACAAGCTTAAGGATTTAAAGAAGCTCTTGGATGACGGAATAGTCAGCGAGGATGAGTTCAAACAACTGAAGGATGAAATCATTAATTCCTGAAGTATCTCCTTTCAATATTGCAGTTAATCCCATCTAAATCGCAGGCATTTAACGATTCAATCAGAATATCATAGGACTCCTTTTTATCAAAATATGTCATTTCAAACTCCAGTTCGTCCCAAACATTATTGAACAATGTTTCAACATCTTCAATTTCACAGGCTATAATCAGATCGTTTAAATTGTGGATGTTCACCTGATTTACTCCTTCATGGAAAACCAGCTGCGTTTTGTCGCAGTGTGGATTTATTCTCACAAGGAATAATTTCAGTTCTTCTTTTAATGCATTTTTGAAGTCTTCATTGAATGCGTAATAGAGCGCTTTTGATGACTGGCTGTCAAAGAGCGCAAAATAGTCATTTCTTTTCAGGGCCAGATTCAAATGGGCATCTATAAATTTCAATGCGCTTTCCATCAAATCGTCACCTGATTCTTTTTGGAACTCTTCAAACTCCATATGGTCAAAGAAATCCAGAAAAGGGTATCCGTCATATGTTTTCGATGGGTCCGGTTCACGTTCAGGATTCAGGCAACGGATAGGAGAATCCTTGAAATACTCATAGGTGTTTTTGATGTATGTAAGTTCATTGCCAAGCTTTATATGGGGTCTTTTTGAGATTTCCTCCAGAATTGATTTGTCAAGAGAGGCCGTTAGCTCTTCCATATCAATTTCAGAAAAGTCAAGAAAATAATTGGATTTCATGTAAAAAAAGAAAAGAAAAATAGCTTGTTTTTAAGCTATTTTATTACTACGTCATTGATCAGGTCCATATCGGATGCTGTGATGATTACCATGTTGCCGTCTTTCGCATAGATGAATCCGTCATAGTCATCGCCGTTGTATTCATATCCGTCAACGCCGTTTATGGTCAATGCTTTGCTTCCTACTTCTTTGACGATGTCATCTGTAACCTCATGGCCAGGATATTTTGCAACGCCGCAGCATATCACGTCATCGCCTTTCACGAATGTCTTGGCTGAAAGCTTCATTTCGGAATCGCCTATTTTCATATCAAACTTGTCCATTGAATAGCTTGGATCTTCCTTGAATCCTTCAGGGACATTGAAGTCAGCACCGCTCACTGTTACCTTTTCGCCTTTGGCTGATGAGGAGTCTGTTTTGGTATCTGACTGGGTATCTTTTGAGGTATCGCCGATGTCGATTTGCGCACCGTTTCTCAGGAAGATGTACTGGCCGTCTTCAAGTTTGACGTCTTTGCTTGTTTTGAAGTTGTCATTTGTGATGATGTCTTCAACCTGATGTCTGGAATTTTTGGTGATTTCGATATATCCCTGGTCCTTGGTGGATTCGACTTCATAATCTCCAGCAGGGATATCCTCGCCTACCTTATACATTCCGTCCTTATAGTATCCTCTGTCATCTCCTCTGTCCGGGGAGTCGCTTAGCTTGTACAGGTCTCCGCCCTGGATTTTGAGATATTCTCCGTCTTCAACAGTAATGTATACTCCGCCTTCAGTGTTCAGGTTATAGATGACGCTGCTGAGGTCTCCTGATGAGTCTGATGACACTTCAATGTATAGATTATAGCTGTTGCATTTCACATAGTACTCGCCTGCCGGCAGGTCGTCACCTACCTCATACTGACCGTCTGAAAGCAGTGGTGTGCCGTCGGAGCTTCCCGCACTCACGCAGCTCAAGCCGACTGCGATGACGGTCATGACTAAAAATATTTTCAAAAGTTTCCTATAGTCCATTGTAAACCCTCATAAATTTTTGTAATAATATCTTTGTTGCAAATGATATATTAATTATTATGATTTGGGGCTGTTTTCACTGTTTTCGAAAACATTTACTTTAAGCGAAAAATTGAACCACCCTGCCCTAAAAGAGGGCAGGGATTCCTGAATTTTTTTTTCACTTAATAGGTTAATTAAGTATTTTTCAGGCTACCCCCGTTGAACCAGCGGTTTAGAATATTAATTGCTGCGTTTACGTCCCTATCAAGTATTTTATTGCAGTTTGGGCATTTCCAGTTGCGTGTTTTGACGTCTAACTCTTTGTTTATGTGTCCGCAGTGGTGGCATGTTCGGCTTGTATTTTTGCTTTTTACGAATTGTACGCCGTCTGCTTTGGGTTTGTAGAGTTGGAATTTGTCTTTTAGTCTTTTTATGAATCGCGATAGAGGAAATACCATGTTTTGTTCTCCTCCGATGAGGATCTTGATAGTGGAGTAGTTTTCTTCAAAGACTATGGTGTCGTATTTTTTGACTATTTGATAGGTTAATTTTTCAATGTAGTCATCTAATTGGTTTGTTCTTTTGTTGTACCATTTTTGTAGTCTTTTTTGTAGTTTTTTCCATCGTCTGCTTCCTTTTCTGCATCGTGACATTAATCTGTTGATGTGTTTGATCATTTGGTTATCATGGTCAACATCAAAGAATTCTTTTTGTCCGTCGCTTGTGACTAGCCATCCGTTTTTGTTGGAATTGATATCGCATCCTATGTGTTCTTCTGTTAATGATAGTTGTTCTGGTGGATTTGTTTCTATGTTAAATACGGCATAGTGTTTTAATCCATCATAGTATACTGTGAGGTTGTTGAATTTGGTTTCGGGACTGTTTAGTAAATCCAGGTTTTCTACACTTGTGCTGAATTCTATTTCTCCGTGTTTTCTTAGTGTTACTGTGTTGTTTTCTACTGGTTTTTTGTCTTGTCGGATGGTTTGTCTGAAGCTAGGCCTTGTTTTCTTTCTAGAGTGGAATTTTGGAGGATGGTGTCTTTTGCTTTTAGCACTGTTTGTGAAAGCTTTATGCAAATCATCTCGTGCCTGTTGAAGGCTAGTGGACTCTGTTTGCCTCAAGTAAGGTAATTCTTCTTTAGATTCGTTTAAGAATTGATTTAATTCTGTTTTAGTTGGAATTTTAGTAGAATCATCTCCATATTTGGCTTTATATTTATTTAAAAGTTCATTATGGGTTTTACGAGTGCAACCATAGTTTTTTTTAAACATGACTTCTTGTTCGGGGGTTAAATGAAGTTTAACAACCACCCCTCGAATATATTCGCCCATAAAAATCACAATCCTCCAGTTCCATTTGTTATAATATTTTTATATATATCATTCCCCTAAAAGAAATGAAAAAACATCTACTCTTTTTTAAAACAACAATTAAAATCACATTTAATTGAATAATATACAATTTATAATTACCCCTATATAAAAAAAGAGTGAGAGCATTTGAGAAGTAATCGAATAACGAACTCAAAGCAATTTTTCAAACCCAAAACAATTTTTCATACTCCAAGCAATATTTTAAAATCACAAAAAAAAGTATACTGAACAAAAAGTTATGGCCTAAAATAGCCTCTAAATAAACACAAAATAAAAATAACACAACAAAATTAATTAAAAAAGATAGTACACCCAATAGTGCAATTCATCCACGACTTAAAAGAAGTCGTGGTATTCTTGCATTTTTAAGATAAAAAAAGAGAATAGGGATATGTGTCTAATCCCTATTTGAGTTTTACTTTTGACTGGACTGTTTCGTTTTTGTAGCTGATTTTTACTTTGTATTTTTTGCCCAGCTTGAGAGTTTTCACAATGTCCTTTATTTTTAGCATTGCAACTCCTTTCTTGTCTGTGTATGCCTTGTATTTGTGGCCTTTGAATTTGAAGAGTACCTGTTGGCCGATGATTGGCTTTCCGTTGCTCCATTTTAGAGTGGCTTTCAGGACAAGGTTTTTGTCTGTTTGCTTAACTTTGAATGTCTTTTTGGCCTTTAGGGTTTTCTTGATTTTTATGGTATTTTTAAGGATAGCATCCATGTATGTTGAAGTGATCTTAAAGGTGTCAGGCCTCAATATGATTTTCAGTGTTGCATAACCGTTCTTATCGGATTTGACTGTATATGTTATGCCGTTGACGGTCATTTTAATAGCTGCGCCTTCAACAGGTTCTCCATCCTCTCCGAATACCTGTATTCTATAGTTTTTCTCAAGGTAATCCATGTATAGGTCATTTCCTACTAGTCTAGGCTTACATTTAATCACAACAGTGTCAAAAGCATATCCTACCATTGCAGTAACGGTTCCGAGTTTGCCGTTTGAGGAGAACTTGATAACTTCATTTAACTTTGCAGCATTCCTGTCCACTTTACCGTTTGTTGAGATAATCTTCAGGGTAATAGGCTCTAAAAGGCTGTGGTCAAACTTCTTGTCTGATGAACCTGTAGAGTTATTGTAGACAAATAGGCTAAATGCGATGTCTGAAGATCCCAGATATGAAACTGAAGTAGGATTGGCAGCGGCAGTTAAGAACAGCCAGGTGTCAATTTCTACAATTCCCTTTATCTTTGGGGAATCCTTAAAGTTGGTTGAATTGTGTCCAAACCAGTTATCATTGGCAATCAGTTTAGTATCGCTTCCTCCACTGTGGTAAATGTCATAAGCTCTTAGCGGATTTAGGAA
This sequence comes from Methanobrevibacter sp., assembly GCF_045120835.1. Taxonomy (GTDB): domain Archaea; phylum Methanobacteriota; class Methanobacteria; order Methanobacteriales; family Methanobacteriaceae; genus Methanocatella. The sequence goes on along the minus strand of NZ_JBGVFE010000045.1, from coordinate 3,954 downwards.
AATGTTGTTGATTATGCTTGTGCCCATTGATTTTTCAATATGGACAACTGAGTTTGTGGCAGTGTTGTTCATGAACAGGCAATTGAATATTGAATCTCCTTGGCTCATCTCACCAAGATAAATAATTCCATCATTCAAAGCATAGTTATTGATGAAATTGGAATTGAATTTATTTTGCTGTGAGTCGGCACTGATGTAGATTGCAGCACCTTCATAAGCAACATTGCCGATGAAATTGGAGTTGAATGTATTGTTTGCCATAGGCAGTAACTTCAAATCATCTCCTGTTTCCTCTGTAAGGACAAATATCGCACCTCCAACATTAGCATTATTATTTACAAAATCGCCGGTGAAAACAGAATTTGTAATGGTTCCGAGAACAGATAATGCACCGCCGTAACCATTGTTATCGAAATAATCAGTTATTATTTCATTATTTTCCCTAATCGGTCTTTCTTCACGGTATGCGACATTGCTGATGAAATGGGCAGGAATTTGTGTATTGTTCATGTAATTTGTAAAGATTGCTCCGCCTATTTTCGCAGTGTTGTTGATGAAATAACCGGAAATAGTGGAATCCTCAATGTATTGGACACCTATTGCACCGCCAATCTCAGCTGTGTTGTTGATGAAGTAACCTGAAATGGTGGAGTTTTTAATCACGTCCATACATCCTATTGCACCTCCTACATAGCTTGCATTGTTGTACATGAAGATGCCGTCAATAATTGAATTTTCCAGAGCACTGTCGATGGATATTGCACCTCCCAGTGGAATGATGTCCTCTGCAATTATTTCTTCGCCGGTAAGTGGGCCATTATATGTGAAAGAACCGTTCATATGTGTGTTGTTGAGTTGGTTTGCAAAGATTGCACCTCCCTGCACAGCGGTGTTATGCTCGAAATTACCTGTGATGTTTGAATATTCCACAAATGGAAGGAATAATGCACCTCCTAATCTGGCATAGTCGGATGTGAACTGGCCAGAAATGCTTGATTTATTCACAAGTCCAAGAACACAAACGGCACCTCCCGCATCAGCACCATTGTTGTTTTCAAATTCTCCAGAGATAGTGGAGCTTTCTAGAATCTCAATAATGCTTATTGCACCACCAAAACCATAATAGAGATAGTAGTCTTCGATATTTTGCCAGACATATTCGCTAATGTCTGAATCGGCATATTCCTCTATATATTGCATAAGAACGCTTATATAATCTGATCCAAGGTCATTGTCTGCAGTGTTGTTTGCGAAATTTGAATCTATTTTGGTGTTGTTGACAGCATTTGCAAATATGGCTCCGCCCGCCAGAGCGGTGTTGTTTGCAAAGTTGCTTTCAATTTTTGTATTCATTATAACGTAGGTAGCTATTGCACCTCCCACAGGAGCAAAGTTATCCTTGAAATTATTATAGTATGTAATGTTGGAATTCATAATTCCCTCTTCAGCATATATTGCACCACCAAACATGGCAGCGCGATTGCTTATAAAGTCACCATCAATTAAAGATGAATTAATGCTTCTATATACATAGATAGCTCCTCCAAAACCATGAAGGCCCTCATCACTTGAACCCTCTCCACCGAAAGAAAGCTCCGCACTGTTATTTCTGAAATATGAGGAAATTATGGAATTTTCCATATCTCCATAGACATATATTGCGCCTCCAAACATGGCCTCGTTATCTATAAAAATTCCGTTGATGTAACTGTTTTTCATGCCATTTGCAAAGTAGAGCGCACCTCCATAAAAGGAACAACCGTTTTTGAATGTTATTCCGTCAACATTCAGCTCATCTGCATAAACATTGAAGATTGATCCTCCTTCATGCTGCCCATCAAATATTACTTCACCTTCTCCCAAGCTTTTAAGAGTCAGGTTCTTGTAAATGTTCAGACATGTATTTTCCTCACCGGAATATACTCCAGCGGCAATCCAGATTACATCTCCATCTTCCCTATCACTTAACGCATCGGATAAAGTTATATATGGATTATCTTTGGTTCCATAATGTTCTTCACCTTCGTAACTGCAGTTTACATAACAGTTTGACCCTTCAGTCAGGATTTCCTTATCATCTGATGCGGCCAATGTGCCATCATTTTCATCATTTGCTGATGGCTCTAAACTGTCCTTTTGAATTTCGTCTGTTGTTATATCACTTGTTATTTCGTTTATTTCTGTATTGCTTTGTATAGCTGCAATATCTTCAGTATCTTCAGCTGCACTAACTGCTGAAACTGCAACCAAAGCAACAAAAAATATTGCAAGCACAATTAATTTCTTTTTAAACATAAAATTATCATCTCACTTGGACATTTTTGTCCATATATTAGTATATTAAAGGTTTAAATAAACTTTTTGATATCAATGTGAAATTAATTTCCCCTGTTTGAAAGGATATAAGCAAATCGGATTTGGAAATATTCCTGTTTAAGCAATCCGTCGTTGAATGTCATGCAGATATTGCTTTTGCATGTTTCAGCATCATTTCAATCAAATCGACAAGTTTATAAATGTCTGTTTATAAAACTTCTAAACAGTTCTAGAATGTTATTTAAGTCAAAAAGAGACATTCAAGATTGTTTGTTTAAGATAAAACATTTTTAACATTAAAAAGAGGGGAACATAATCCATGAAGCGCAAAAAATCCATAATCATAATGCTTTTTGCCGTTTTTCTATTGGCAATGGCGACAGCAAGTGCCAGTGAAGATGCAGCTCAGGCGGATTTATCCAAAAACAATGAAACGCTTGATGATAATCCGCAAACTTGTGATGAGAATGTTGAATTAACTCTTGGGGATAGTGAAAATGATTTCATTGAGGATACGGGCAAATTTTCAGAACTGTCTAAAGAAATAGGTTCCGGTGGAAATAAGACCCTGAAGCATAAGAATTATGTTTACGATATAGGGTCTACCATCGTGATTACCGTTGACAACAGTGTCATCGACGGCAACGGTTCGGTCATTGACATGTCGGAATCAACTTTTCTGATGTTTAGGGTGGACGCTTCAGGAGTAACAATCAAAAATCTGACCATTAAAAATTCAAATCGCCTTGATTATGCCGACGGCATTTTTCAATTCATGCGTTCAGGAACTCTAATAAATTGTAATTTTATTAATAATACTGCCTATGGAAATACTTGCGGTCCCATTTCATTTTTAAATTCAGGTACGGTAGTAAATTGTACTTTTGTTAATAATGCCGCTTGCGATTCGTATTCTGGTGGCGGAGCTCTTTACTTTGAGGGTTTCGGTACTGTGATTAATTGCAGATTTGTCAACAATACGGCTGTTGGGGGTAATGGCGGCGCTGTTCACTTTCATGGTTCGGGCAACGTAACGGATTGTAGTTTTGCCAACAATCGTGTAAATTCTACAAACTATGGTGGAGGCGCCGTTTACTTTAGAGGACAGGGTTTTGTTGGAAATTCCGTTTTTTCAAACAATACTTCCAATTCCACTTATGGTGGAGGCGGGGCCATTTACTTTGATGATTCCGCTACTGTGATAAATTGCGGGTTTGTTAATAACTTTGCCAATTCTACAGAATTTGGTGACGGCGGAGCTATTTTCATTTTAGGCAGTGGTATTGTTGAAAATTGTACTTTTATCAATATGTGAAAGAATACTCCGACCTCTGTAGGTTGGAGATGAATTTCACAAAGCTTTTTTTTTAAAGATTAGTTTTCAAATGCTCTCTCACTTTGTTTATATATGTATTATAATCATATATAATTTTTGTAGTGTTACTAATTTAAATCCTTTATAAAGAGGGTTTTTTTATAGATTTAATGTTAGGTGTGTTTTTATGTCTGATGTTTTGACTTGTAAGTGTCGTATTAATCCTAATTGGGATATGAAGATTGCTTTTTGGGATGCTTTTGGAGCTTCTCGTTTTGTTAGCAATAACGTTAGACAAGAAGTTAGACAAGCAAGAATTCACA
>NZ_JBGVFE010000044.1:0-4870 GCF_045120835.1 Methanobrevibacter sp. | reverse complement strand
TTAGTCTCAATAATCGATGGAAAAGCGGTTTACGTCATAAAAAACCTGACTTTCGGAAGATGGGAGGTAACAGCATTTTATGCCAACGGAATTTTTAACTCAACTTCTCAGAAAACATCATTTGAGGTTGAAAAGCTCAACCCAACAATTGTCTTGGATATTGTTGAGGCATTTGTCGGTCAGACCGAAAGGATTGTTGCAAGGGCAGACGGACTAAAAGGCAACATCACCTTCGTTGTTGATGACCATGGCCATGATGTTGGCATAATAGATGGTGAGGCCAGTATTTTCCTATCCAATCTGGATGGGGGCAGGCACACTTTAAAGGTCATATATTCAGGTGATGATTCACACAAAAATGCCACATTGGAATGCGAGTTCTACATAAAGACTCAGGAAACCGACATTGTCATCTCAGTCAATGAAACCTCATACGGAGAAACCATAACAGTGGTTGCAAGGGTCGACGGCAATGCGGGTGGAGTCATGAGATTCAGTGTCGACGGATTGTGCGCCACATCTGCGATTGAAGGAGGAATTGCAACATGGTCATTTGGAGGCCTTGACGTTGGAAGATACACCATCATGGCAGACTATTCAGGCGACAATCAGTTCATAAGCGCTTCCAAGTCTGCCGACTTTAGAATAACCCGGGCACAGTCAACAATCGAAGTGTATGTGGATGATGTCGTTCTCGATGAAAATATCAGGATTTATGCTAGGGTGTCTCCTAATGCGACAGGCAAGGTTTCATTTAGGATGGTGGACTACTACTCCCCAAGGGATAAGGATGTCGTAAACTCAACCGCCAGCTGGCTCATCGCTCCGCTTATGAATGGCCAATACACCATAATTGCCACATATCGAGGGGACAGCAACTACTACTCCTCAACCACAACATACATCTTGAACGTCTCCCAAACAAGATCTGTATTGACAGTTGAGGCAAATGACGTAAGCAAGAGTGATAATGTTGTCATAAAGATAACCTTGATGTCCCGAAGCGGTGAATACATCACCGACAGCGTTAATGTCCAGATCGGTTCCAAATCATATAGGATAAATGTTAGAAACGGTGCAGGCACACTTAATCTTGGAAGGCTCGCTCCTGGAAACTACACAGTTCAGGCAAGCTACGGAGGAAATAAGAATTACTCCTCCTCAAAGGCAAGCTGCCAGTTTGAGGTTTCGGATTCTCAGATTGAATCCATTTTGACATGTGAAAATGTTACAAAGTATTACGGCAGTGATGTGAAATTCGTAATTAGCCTGACAAATGCCAAAAACAAGGCCCTCTCATACCAAACAGTATATATCACTGTAAAGGGAGTTGAAACAGCATATATAAGCGATGAAGACGGAAAGATCTATATTGACATCAACAACACTCTTGAAAAATATGACGTTTATGGGGAATTTAGGGGAAGCGATACGTATTATCCTTCAAATGCCACAGGCACAATTGAAGTCCTCTCCACTGTTCAATCTGAAGATGTGGTTAAGCTGTATGGTAGCGGAGTCCAGTATTTCGCAATTTTCAAGGACTTTAATGGAAAGGCATTGTCAAATGCTGATGTGATGTTCAGGATTGCAGGCAAGCTTTACAACTACACCACCTTCCCGAACGGCATTGTAAGGCTCAACATTAACCTGAGTCCCGGAACATATGAGATAGTGGCCATGAATCCTTTGACTGGGGAAAATGCAACAAATACATTAACCATATACAATATCCTGATGGAAAACTCTGATGTTGCAAACTACTTCGGTGCAAACAGCGTTTATCGCGTACGTGCCTTTGGAAATGACGGCAAACCTGTCGAAGGGGGCAATATGGTAACATTCTATGTGGATGGAAAGACATATCACATCAAAACTGATTCAAATGGATATGCAACACTTTCAGTCAGATTGAATCCAAAGCAGTACGTCATTACTGCCGAATTCAACGGAACCAGGGTTTCAAATATAATCACAGTAAAACCAGTGCTTACCACAAAGATCACCTCAAGCAAGAAAAGCAAAAAGACAAAATTCTCAGCAAAACTGCTTGATACCAATGGAAATCCATTGAAAGGCAAAAAGATCACCTTCAAAATTAAGGGCAAAAAGTACAAGGCCAAAACCAACAAAAAAGGAATAGCAAGCATCAAAATCAAGTTGAAATTGAAAAAGGGAACCTACAAAATCTATACTATCTACGGCAAATCCAAGGTAATCAACAAAATTAAAGTAAAGTAACCGTTTCATGCATGTGAGTTTAATACTTTTATTTTATTTTCCTAATCCGTCCATTTTAATTAATTATAGATTCCATTATTTCACTATTTTTTGGATAGGTCATAAAATTATCGACCTAACTTTCATTTATTTGTCATTGGGAGTGTCCGCTATTTTCTCCTTTGAATTTTTTTAATTTAATTTTTGAAATCTATGATTTTTTCATTTTTTATTATGTAGTTATTTTTCCATTTGTCAAATATGTTCATGTTTATGTGTTGTTTTTGTTTTTCTTTCTTTATTTCGTTTAATATTTTTTTTAGGGTTTTGTTGTTGATGTGTTTGTGTATTTTTTTGATGTTGTGGGTTATTGTTGTTCGTGTCATTTCGTTGTTTGCTTTTTTCACTCCTTTTGTTTTTATTCCTCTGAAATTTCGAGATTCAAGTAAAATTGCGAATCCTCCTTCTGCATGTGGTCCTCGGCCAGAATATGCTGTTTGACCATATTCTGTGTAATATTCTTTTTTTATTTTATCTAAAATTGGGTCAAATTTGTCTACGAGTGTTCTTCCGTATTCATTTTTCGCACATTCTACAATATATCTACATGTTTGACATTTTTTGGAACCATATCTTTTATTAGCGCCTTCTTTTCTTATTTCATTGTCTTTTCTTGTTAGTTTTATGCCTGCGGGGCATAAATATGCGTCTTCTTTTGGCAGGTATTTGAAATTGTATTTTTTGAATCTTTGTTTTTTGGCTTCTTTTTCATCAAATCTTGTTTTGTTTTTTTCTCTTTGTTTTGCATTTTTTCGCATCGCTTCTGTTCTGCAGGGGATAATGAGCTTTGTTGGGGTTCTATATATCCGGTGCAATACGTTTATGTTCCAATATCCATGATCTACTACTAATGTGAATTCTTTTTTGTTTAATATTCTTTGTAAGCGATTTACTATTTCTATGGCTTCTTGTTGATCGTTTGGATGTTGTGTTATGTAGTGTGTGACTATCATTCCGTATTTATCGTCTATTGCTTGCTGATAATTGTAATTTAATCCTGATATTCGTTTTTTATCGTCCATGTGTCGTGTTTCTGGATCAACAGTGTTGATGCTGTAATCTTTATTAATATTTGCTTCCATTTTTTTGATTCGTTTTAAAACTCTTTTTAAGCTTTGATGGCCTTTTAAACTTAATTTTAATAAGTGTATTCCAAATGAATTGATTGTTTTTTTGAGTTTTTTATATAAATCTTTTAATTCTTCCTGATTTTTGTCATTGTAAAAAAATTCATGGAGTTTTATCCATAAATCTCCTGTATTATTTTTATATTCCTTGTAATGCTTTAAAATGAACTTTTTAAGGTATTTTATTTGATCTGGATTCATGTTATTAAGTGGATTGCAATATCCTTTTAATACAGTTCCGTCTGCATAAATTATGTTTCCTTCGATTAATCCTGTTTTTATTCCAAATTCCACAAGATATTTGTCAAATTCATCAATAAGATACATATTGTCGTTTATGAAGTCATTTATTGTTGTTTTTGATGGTTTTTTACAGTTGAGTAAGAATTGACATGTTTCATCATTATTTTTCCACCAGTTTTCTAGCTTTCTGCAGCTTGTTATTTCCATAACGTGTCCAAAACTGATGAAAGGAAGCATTTCACCAGTTTTATATATTCGTTTAGGACCAGGCCGTGTTTTTTTATCTTTTTTAAAAAGTTCTGGGCGAATTTCTTTAAAAATTTCAAATAGAATTTTAACTGTAAAAACAATATGATTTTTATCCAAATTTGAACCTACTTCTTTTAAAATAAAACAAGTTTGACTATCAAATCCCATTTTGATTCATTCCTTTTTATAATTTGTTATTTTTAAAATTAACAACAATTAATACAAAAAAGAATTTTAATAAATTTTTCCCATTTTTTGGGAAAAAATTTGTTAAAATCGAAAAAAATAAATCATATTAAAAACAGTAAATTATAACTGAAGGTGATTTATTTTTATTGTATGTGTTGTTGTTAAATAATTATAAATCCCTTCATATTTATAATTATTCTTTTATAAGCAAAATTAAGTTTTTTTAATATTTATTTTAAGAAATAGGCAATTATTAAACCTTTAATATCTCACTTGTTTTATCTATATCAAATCTTCTAAAAATAACCAATTTTCACTGTAAAATGTTGAATATTTAATTGTTTAATTGTTAAATTTGATATTAATGATGTAAAGTTGTTTTTTAATTATATAAAAAATAAATTTAGTGGATTTTTAAAATTTACCTTAAATCCATTTGAAATTTTTAGTAATATCCATTTTAGTGATTAGTATTAACATAATCTGCTAATTTCGGACACTCCCTCATTGTAATTTGATGCTGATTATTCCAATTGTGGAGGTATCAAAAAACATCTTTTGCATTAGTTTAATATTGATGATTGCCAATCTATTATCATGATTTTCAAAATTAAAACCAAGGGCCATAAGAATGTCACATCTCATCACAAATCAACTTTTGAGATTACAAAAGATGCCGAAATCGGCCCTACCGCCGACTGCATTATTGGAGTTGACATGGATAAATGCATGTTGAACTTTCCTGATGAGTTCAAAGACAGGATAGCTAACTCCACCACAGA
>NZ_JBGVFE010000043.1:0-73428 GCF_045120835.1 Methanobrevibacter sp. | reverse complement strand
GGAATGACACTGTTCATATATGGCTTTACAATACTCAATCAGCTATCCGGAGTTTTGCTGACCGCTTTGGGCGTAATATTTTTAATAATATTTGGATGGATCGAGCTAAGGCAAACCCATCCTGTATTCGATATCAGATTTTTCAAAAACAGACAGTTTCTCTCATCCAATTTCGCTTCGCTTTGTGCCTATCTTGCAACGTTTGCAGTAACGACAATCCTTAATTACCATCTGCAATATATTAAGGGATTTGATTCACAGACTGCAGGAATGATATTGCTTACGGCACCGCTATTTCAGGTAATACTTGCTCCGATTGCAGGCAGATTGTCTGACAAACATGTTCCGCAGATTTTGGCCGCCTTGGGAATGGCGCTTGGAACGGTATCGCTGGTGTTGTTCTCATTTCTGGGAGAGAACACTTCCCTTGAATTCCTAATCGTTTCAATGGTGATATATGGTATCGGATTTGGATTGTTCTCACCTCCGAACACCAATGTCATAATGAGCTCTGTTCCGCCAAAGGATACCTCGGTTGCATCAGCAGCTGTTGCGACAATGCGTACTGTTGGCCAGGCAATGAGTCTGGGGATATTGACTCTGGTATTTGTATTTGTAATGGGTGATGTGCCTATTGTTAGGCAATACTATCCACTGTTAATAAGCAGCTGTCAGATAACATGCATCATTTGTGTGGTGTTATGTATTGCATCGGTATTTGCTTCATTTGTGGGGATCAAATCGGATAAGAGTGTTCAGAGTTAAAATTAGTTCAATTCATCAAGCAGTTTGAAAATTCCCTTTGCTTTTAGATGGCATCTCTCATATGCACGTTTTGTGTTTTTAGGCTTATTAGAGTCATAATCTGCCATGTTTCTATATTTTCTTAATATATTTAGCCTATGTGCAATCTTTTTACCGTTATTCTTCTGATTCAATAGAGGATGCTTTTCAAATGTAAGTCTTGTTTCTTGATGAACTCTGCCTGATTTTGATTGCATTATATTTTTGCTAAAACTATTCAGGAATATTTCATTTTCCAAAATATAGTCTCTCAATTCTAAAAACGGAGAATAATAAAATCTTCCGATTCCAGTTCTTAATTTTGCTAAATCAGTTTCGTCATTGAAAGAAGATGCAAGTTCAAAATACTTGCGCCATTCGAATTTCTCATCAAACATTTAATTCCACCAAAATAATATATTCCTTTTCTGTATTGGGATACATATCAATGATTTTGTCAGAGATGATGTCCTCTTTTTGAAATTGCATTTCTTCGTTTAATTTACAGTAAATAACTATTTCAAGTATCTTTTCCCTTGGATCGGTTTCTTTCATAAAATCCAATGAAATTTTACTATACGAAATTTCTTCAGATATTATTTTTTCTAGATTATAGATAATTTTCTTTAATTCAGAATCGAAATTAATGTATCTAGCAATATCTTCTAAATTTTTAGATGGAAACTCATAATACTTTTTAAGAAATTCTTTTAGGTCATATTGCCTTGAATCCATAATGCCTAATTCAACATAGCTGTTTTCTTGAGGTATTTGCATTTCCAAGCTTTGTGCGTAATTTTGTTTCATGTTTTTTAACCTCCATATTTTCTGTTAAAATCTAAATATAGTATGTAGTGGAGGTTATTTAAAGTTTTAGTTTCATTTCACTGCAATTTTACAAAACCAAAGCAATTTTGCAATCAAAAATAAAAAAAGTTGAAAGATAAGGATTATCTTTCTTCGACGGTGACCTTATTCATTTTGTCACCCTGTTGGATAGCATTTACAACGTCCTGGCCTTCAATAACCTGACCGAATACGGTGTGAACACCATCTAAGTGTGGCTGTGGTGAGTGTGTAATGAAGAATTGGCTTCCGCCGGTGTCTTTACCTGCATGTGCCATTGACAATGCGCCGGTTCCGTGTCTGTGTGGGTTTCCTTCGGTTTCACATTTGATAGTGTATCCCGGTCCGCCGGTACCGTTACCTTTAGGACAGCCTCCTTGAATTACAAAGTTAGGAATTACTCTGTGGAAGGTTAAACCATCGTAGAATCCGTCATTTGCCAATTTTTCAAAGTTAGCTACAGTTCCAGGTGCTTCATTCGGAAACAGTTCAAGCACGATGTTTCCTTTATCAGTTTCAATAGTTGCGACTTTCATATTTTCACCTAATTTTTATATAATACTATTAATATAAATGTTAATGATTAAATAGTTTATGGAGATTTAATATGAATACTCAGGAATTAATTAAAATTGAAGATGATTATTTCATTAACACTTTCACAAGACAGCCTATTGTACTCGACCATGGTGAAGGAGTTAAAGTTACAGACATTGACGGAAATGAATACCTGGACATGTTTGCAGGAATAGCAGTTAATGCTTTGGGCCACAATCATCCTAAGCTTGTTGAAGCCATTCAAAATCAGGCAGAAAAGCTGATACACATTTCAAGCATTTACTATAACGAGCCAGCTTTGATATACGCTAAAAAGCTAGTTGACAAGACCGGTTTCGACAGAATATTTTATGCAAACAGCGGCGCTGAAGCCAACGAAGGAGCCATTAAACTTGCCGTCAAATACACAGGAAAAAGCGAGATAATATCTACTGTCGATTCATTCCACGGAAGAACAATTATGACACTTGCAGCGACAGGACATGAGGAATATCATGAACCTTTCAAACAGGTGATGCCAAAGGGTTTCATCAATGTGGAATACAACAACATTGATGCGATTAAGGATGCGGTCAACGAAAACACCGCAGCAATCATTGTCGAACCTATCCAGGGTGAAGGTGGAGTCAACGTTCCGGATAAGGATTATCTAAAAGAAATCGAAAAGATCTGTCATGAAAACAACATAGTGTTCATTGTTGATGAAGTTCAGACAGGATTCGGAAGATGTGGAACACTGTTTGCTCACGAACTCTTTGACGTAAAGCCTGACATCATGACAATGGCCAAAGGTATCGGCGGAGGAGTCCCAATGGGTGGAATCCTTGCAACCGAAAAGGTGGCAGGTGCATTTGTGCCTGGTGATCACGGAACTACATTCGGTGGAGGACCTTTGGTATGTGCAGCGGCCAATGCTATTTTGGATGTCTTTGATGAAGACAATATCCTTGACAATGTCAATGAGGTTGGTGAATACTTCATAGAAGAGCTCAAAAAGCTTGATAAGGAAATCATTGCCGATGTGCGTGGTAAGGGTCTGATGGTTGGTTTGGAGCTGACCAAGCCTGGTGCAGAATATGTTGACAAACTCCGTGAAGCGGGATTTCTAATCAACTGTACTGCCGATAAGGTTTTAAGATTTGTTCCACCATTAATAATTACAAAGGCGGAAATTGACGAATTTGTAAAGGCTTTAGATGAAATACTCTAAAGCATCTTTTTTTATTTTTAAATTTATATTTAGGATGTTTTTTGTATTTTCCAAGTTAAATCATCCAATTTTTTTCTTCCATAACCTTCTGAAGACAGCTTGAAAGTTTTAAAGTCTTGATTTCATCGATTGATGCATATTTGCCGTCAGTGTGCTCATCGCTAATTCTAAATTCGCCTTCAACATCATCCAAATACATTATCATCTGCACGGTTCTTTTGTAGGGATAGTCATGCTGTATGGCTATTGCAAGATCCCCAACTTTGCAGTCTAGGTTTGTTTCCTCTTTAATCTCTCGAACAAGTGCATCATCGAAAAATTCCCCTGCTTCCATTTTTCCTCCAGGCAATTCCCATGTATCGGGGTCGGTTCGGCTTTTCGGATGCCTTTTAAGGATTAGGATTTCACCGTCATCATTTTTGATTATTCCTCGCATTGTCAGTCCATAGTCTCTTTTCATGTTCAATAGTTTATTGGACATTTTTTAAACGTTTTTTCATTTTTCAGCGGAAAATCAATTTCCTTCATAACTTTTAAATAAAACACTAAACATAACTAAATACATAATGCAACTTTTTTAGGAGTTTAAATTATGGACTTAAATATTAAAGTAAACGATAAAAACCACCTTGACATCGGTGGAGCAGATGCAATTGACATTGCAGAGGAATTCGGAACTCCAACCTATGTAATTGATGAGAATAGGATAAGAGATAACTATAACAGATTTTATTCAGCATTTACAAAATATTACTCAGATTTTAAAGTATTCTACGCATGTAAAGCTAATACCAACCTTGCAGTTATGAAAATTTTGGAATCAGAAGGATGCTGCATCGATGCTGTTTCACCCGGTGAAGTGCACATCTCAAAAATGATTGGATTTTCAGGTGACAGAATCCTGTTTACAGGAAACAACATTACCAATGAGGAATTGAAATTCGTCCACGATGAAGGAGCAGTCCTTAATATAGATTCTGTTTCCGCACTAAAAAGATTGGCCAGCGTGGTTGACCCTGAAGGCTTGAAAATATCATTCAGAGTAAACCCTATGGTAGGTGCAGGCCACCACGACCACTGTATCACCGGTGGAGTAATGAGCAAATTCGGTATCATGGATAACGAAGCCGTAGAAGTATATGAAATGGCTAAAAAATTGGGATTCAATCCAATCGGTATGCACTCACATATCGGATCTGGAATTTTAGACCCTGAACCGTTCAAATTGGCCATCGAATCTACAATGGACATTGCAGGAAAAGTCCATCAGGAAGCCGGAATCGACTTTGAATTCGTTGACTTCGGTGGAGGTGTAGGAATTCCATACACTCCTGAAGAAAACATAGTTGATTTGGACAAGTTCGCTGAAGTTAACATCGGACTGTTCAAAGAAAAGCTTGAGCAGTATGACATGGGAAATCCTACAATGTATCTGGAGCCTGGAAGATATCTCGTCGGAGATGCAAGCGTACTTTTAGTGACAGTCAACAGCGTAAAACAAAGCTACAGAAAATTCATCGGTGTTGACGCAGGTTTCCACACACTCTTAAGGCCTGCAATGTATGATTCATACCACCACATAGTTGATGCAAGTAAAATGGACGCTCCTAACACCCAGGAGGTTGACATTGCAGGTAACGTATGTGAATCCGGAGACCTCTTTGCACGTGACAGGCCTATGCCTGACGTTGAGGAAGGTGACGTATTGGGTATTCTTAATGCCGGTGCATATGGATTTACAATGTCATCAAACTACAATTCAAGACCATTGGCCAGTGAAGTGCTGGTGAGTGACGGAAAATGCAGTTTGGTACGTGAAAGAGAAAGCTTTGAAGACTTATATGCAAAACAAAGCATTCCACCACATTTAAAATAAGTTGATACTATGTTAGATTTAAAAGGATTAAAATTTTCAAAGATGCATGGAATAGGCAACGACTTTCCAATAATCGATGAAAGCAAAGGAGAAGTCATTCCCGAAGCGGACAAGCCTGAAGCATGCAGGATATTATGCCACAGAAACTTCGGTGTCGGCGGTGACGGAGTATTGTTCGTGGAACCTTCCGACGTTGCGGATATCGGATACAGAATGTTCAATCCAGATGGAAGCGAAGCTGAAATGTGCGGAAATGGTATAAGATGCTTTGGAGACTTTGTCTACAGAAAAGGGATTTTAAAACAAGAAAAAATGACTGTTGAGACAAGAGCCGGAATCAAGACAATCGAAATTACCCTTGAGGATGATGAGCCGGTATTGTTTAAGGTTGACATGGGACTGTCCACTTTCAAAACCCCTGAAATTCCAATGACTGCTGATGTTGATGAATTTTTGGACGGGGAACTGGAGGTTCTTGACGCCAAATTTAACCTGACAGCAATCAGCGTCGGAAATCCTCATGCAATAATCTTTGTCGATGATGTTGATGAAGTAGACATTGACAAATACGGTCCGGCCATTGAAGCCCATGAAGTTTTCCCTGAAAAAATAAACGTACACTTTGTTGAGGTCATCTCCAAAAACGAAGGTAGGATGATTACCTGGGAGAGGGGTGCCGGAGTTACCCTTGCATGCGGAACCGGTGCAACTTCCACAGCAATTTCAGGATTCAAACTTGGTTTATTCGATGAAAACATATTGCTTCACCTGCCTGGCGGCGACTTGAAATTCCAAGTCTATGAAAAAGAGGATGCTCTTGGGGCTTTTATGGAAGGTCCTGCTGAACTTGTTTTTGATGGAGAATTCTAATTCTCCTACATTTTTGTTTTTCTGTACAAACCGAATATAATATCAACCACACCAAGAATGATTACTAAAATCATCCAGATGCTCATTTCCTTTCTCGCATATGAAAAAAGCAATGCAAGAATTATTAAAGCTACTCCAGTAAGTACTGATTGTTTCCATTGTTCCATTTTATCACCATCATATTTTGTAAGCGTTAATTAATGTAATGTCCTCAAAAAAGAAATGTTCTGAGGCTTTTATTTCTGCAACGAATCCCAATTCATCCAGTTTGTCCAGGGTCTCTTCGTTGCCCGAAAGCGAAGACTGTATCAGCTGGACAATTCCACCATCATTTAAATGATTTCCCACTTCATTTAAGAAAAGGTCAATGACTTTCCTACCATTTAATCCACCATCGAATGCATAATTTATAGTGTCTTCTATAACTTCACCTTCTTCGGTAGGGAGATATGGAGTATTGAATAAAATTACATCAAACTTTCTATTTTCCACAGGTTCAAACAGGTTGCCGAACAGGATTTCGATGTTTTCGATGTCGTTGTCCTCAAAATTTTTTCTTGCAAGTTCGCAAGCATCAAAGTTGATGTCGGTCACGGTAATCCTGTCGGTTAATCTTGAGGCATACATTGCAACGATTCCGGAGCCGGTTCCAATTTCCAAAACGCTTTGTCCTTGCTTTATTTCTAAATTGTCAGCTAAAAGATAGCTGTCTTCCGCTGGAATGTAAACGTTGTCATGGGTATTGAGTATAAAGTCGGCCATATTGTCACTCTTTAAAGATAGGGTTTAATTTTTGTGAAATGAACAGGATCTCTTCAGGGGAAAGCACAACAACTCGCTTTTTGAAGTATTCCTCAAGGGTTTCGTCCTCAATTTCATTCAGTCTCCTTTTCAGGACTTTTTTGTCGATTTTTCCTATCATATGCCTTGAATCAATCAGGGCATTTCTGATCTTTTTGTTTCTGTGCTGGAACAGGGCCCTTGTAAATTTGGAATAGGTTTCAAAATCATCATCAGAGATTTTATTTTCTTTTGGAGTTAACTTTACCACAGTGGAGTCGATTTGAGGCTTCGGAATAAAGCTTTCACAGCTGACATCCGCTAATTTTTCAACATCGCACCTGAAATAAAGCATTGCCGAAAGCCGGGAATAGTCTTTGGTGCCGACTTCCCCATTCATGCGATTGGCAAACTCCTTTTGATACATCAGAATCGCCAAATCAAAATCATAGTCTAAAAACTTAAAAGTAATTGGTGATGAGATTTGATAAGGTAGGTTAGAGATGATTTTATTGAAGTAAGGAAAATCCACCTTCAATGCATCATCATTAATCAGTTCTATATTATCTATTTTTTCGTCTTTAAGTCGTCTAGCTAATATCTTACAAATCTTTTCGTCTTGTTCGATAGCTATTACCTTTTTCGCTCTTTTGGCAAGTTCTATTGTTAGTGTTCCAATTCCGGTTCCGATTTCTAAAATAACATCATCTTTTGTGATATTTCCAAAGTTAATAATCTGGTCTCTTTTATTTTTGTCAATCAGATAATTCTGACCAAGATTTTTATTTAACTTAATTCCGTTTTCATTTAAAATATCTTTTGTTGTTTTAGATAAGGACGGGGAATTTTCACTAGTCAATTTATCACTTATCTTCTGGAAGCTCTTGGAGGTTGTGTAAATAAATAGTATTTATTTTTACCTCTTTTTGGTTTTGTAGTGTCAAGTTCTTGTTTTACACGGTTAACAATCATTCCTGCAGGGTCAGCCAATGTAGGGAGTCTTTCTGAAATATCTTCAAAACTTTCGAATTCTTTCTGTTCTCTTGCTTTAATAATGTCCCACATGTATTTTTTACCGATTCCAGGAATCAATTCCAGTGAATGCATTCTTGTACTTACTGAGTCTGCAGTGTTGAAGAATTCAACAAATCTGTCTTCACTTGCTTCAACGATATCGCGAATAGCGTAATCCAGTTCAATCCTGCTTGTTGCAGTTAAGTTTTCATAATCCAATTTTCCCAAAACTCTGTATATCTTGTCTCTTTTTCCTTTGCCTATATATACAGTGTCTTGTATTTCTAAATCAACACCATTTTTAGGAGCTAATTCGAGTAAAGTGAATTGTTCTGTACCAATAGCTTGAGCAATAGGTTTGCCACCAAATTTGGACATATCAGATTTGACATAGCCACGACTTAGATAATCAAGCACAACAGCATTTTCTTCTTTTTTTACTGTTGGTTTTTTTCCATTTTTGTTTTTGTTATCCATATTATCACTCACTATTGTTTTTTTATTATAACTTTTACTAGTTATAATATAAACTTATTTATAAATTTGAATGTCAAGTATAATAAAGATATCTAAAAAAAGCCGGTAGGTGGAAAAATTTTTTCAAAATTAAATAAAAAAAAGTGAATAGTAAAAATACTATTCTTCGTAATCATATTGTTCTAGCATTTCGAGGATTTTTTCCATGTCCTCATTGCTTGTTTTTGTCGGTTCTTTAGCGAAAATCAATCTCATGTCCGCCAAATCTTCAGGAACCATATCCACAATATGAGCAGCGACCTTGTTTCTTAAGTCAAACTCATCGATGAGTCTTTGATAGATTTCCTCTGCATCTTCGGCAGAGTATCTTTTGAACCTTGCAAGATGATTTAATGTAAGATTCTGTTCGTAGTTCAACTCGTTGCCGTCAGAAAAATCTTCAAGTATTTCTTTGACTTTAGAACTTGGTATCGGTTCGCTTTCAATAACTTCTTTTCCAATCATAGAAATCAGTTTTGTAATTTTAAGTGATCAGGTCTTACTATTAACTCTTTTGGTTTGTTACCATCTTTTAAAGCTACAATGTATGCTTTACCTTTCTGTCCAATGATTTTTCCGGTTTTACCGTGGAATCTAGGGGCAGGTTGGCCTTTTTGTATAGATGGGTTAATAGTAATGTGAACTAGGTCTCCTTCTTCAAATCTTTGGAGCCTGTTGGTAATTGGGTTAGTTCTACCCGGTCTTTGTACTTTAGTCATTTTTTTTCTTGATCTACTTTTTAATCCTCTTGATCTTTGCATTATATAACCTCTAATCAGTTCAGTCTGGGTATAAATCTATGTTATCAGCGACCTAGTATTAAAAAAGCCCATAAATACTAGTAACATAGAATGTGAAAATAACTATTATCATCAGTGATATGATAATATTATAATTTTAGTTTGATGGTATTAATATACTTTTAGTTTTTGTCATGCAAACAGTCCAATAATTGTTAAAATCGTAACAATTGAATCGGTCATCAGATGTGACAAATATGATACAAACAGATTTTTGGTTTTCAAATATACGTACAGATGGAATATTGAACCTACTCCCTGAATCAGCAATACTGAAATGATGCTTACGGTTGGTTCGAGATGCATCAGTCCGAAAAAGATTAAAGTAATTACAGAAGATAATATAATCGATAATCTGCGATTGGATGTGTACTTGAAGAAAACCCTTAAAAGAAACATCAGCGGGATGAATTTCATCAGTTCTTCGCCCATCATTGAAAATATCAGGTATATTATTGAAATGAAATTTGAAGCACCGTTTCCAATATCTGGAATGCCGTAGGCACCTAAAAGATTGGTGAATATCAACGAATAGACAAAATATGCTAAAAACATCAGAACTGCAAGTATAAGTTCATTTCGTGTCGGTTTTTGAAAAAATAATGAGTAATCCCAGTCCGAGAAGTATAGCAGTGGAATTAGCATTATGAGCAGGAAGGATATGCTTCCAACAATATCATTCACATAGTTTGAGATAAAAGTGTATGCATAATATGAAATGGGGATGGAAATCAGCAGTACTGCCCATCCGATCTTTGACATCTCTGGAATCTGATTGTAATATGGAAAATCTCTATCGTTATCTAAATTAAGCATGAAATCACTCTTTTATAATTTTTTGTGAGGTAATAATTATAATTATAGATTTGGTTGCAGATAAAAATAGTTGTTTTTGTGGTGTTAAAAAAATGGTGTGAAGAAGATAACTGTTTAGTTATCTTCAAATCTTCTTCTGTCAATTAATTCTTGACGTTTACCTGGGTTCCAACCTCCGGATGCAGATTTTGCACGTCCAACTTGTTGTACGTAACCGGTAATTCTGTCATACCATTCCACATCTTCTTTTTCACCGCAGGTAGGACAAACATTGTTTAGTCCTTTCATTAAAGTTTTACATTTTAAACAGAAGCTTAATGCTGAGCTGTAAGCCCAGAATCCGATATCGGATTTTCTTGCAATTTTGTCAGTCAGACTCATCAATGAATCCGGATCTGAGTAGGATTCTCCCATGAATGCATGGAAGATGTGTCCACCAGGAGTCAAACTGTGGTACTGTTCTTCAATTTTGATTTTTTCGATTAAGGATAATCCGGTGTCTACAGGCACATGTGAGGAGTTGGTGTAGTAGTTTGCATTTCCGTCACCTTGCACGATAGCCTGGTCTTGGTACTGTTTTTTATCAAGGGTTGCAAACCTGTATGCAGTGGATTCTGCAGGGGTTTGTAAAACAGACCATCTGAGTCCGGTCTCTTCCTGTAACTTTTTGGCTCTGTCATTTACGTATTCAAGACATTTTACACCAAACTTATTTGCATCTGAATTTTCGATTCCTTCACCGAATAGGGATAATAACATTTCGTTAAGTCCAACAAAACCGAAGGATAAGGTTGAATTTTGGATTCTGTAGTAGGATTCTTCAGCCACTTGCTGTTTTAAGAATGGTAAAATGTGGAAATCATTTAAACATTTTAAACCTTGTTCTCTTCTAAGCATTAAGGTTTCTACAGCCAAATCCATATATTCATCTAAGTATTCAAATACTTGGTTTTCATCTTTGGATTGGTATCCGATTCTTGGGAAGTTCAAGGTAACGTATGCGAGGTTACCGGTTCTTAAACAATCCTGATCCCAGTCACCGGTCCAGGTGTCCTGTAAACAGGTTCTGCATCCCATGTAGTTTGCCATCTGGTTTCTGTATTTAGGGAACATGTTTACAAAGTATGATGAACCGTATTTTGCGGATAATTCATGAACTAATCTAATGTCCTCTTCGTATTCACTGGTCATTGTCTCTTTACGGAGAGTGTAAATGGTATTCGGGAATAAATGAGGTTTACCTTCATTGTCTCCGGCAAGTAATGTTTCAGTGAATGCTCTTTGGATTAATCTAGTTTCATCTTCAAAATCAGCGTAAGTTCCAACGACTTCACCTTTTGGTCCGTATGCGGTTTCTTCTTTCAAGAAATCAGGAACACCGAATTCCAATGCCATGCTGGTAAATGGAACTTGGGAACCTCTTGCAGCGTAAGCCATGTTCAGGTTATAGACAAGCATTTGTACAGCCTGTTTGATTTCATCATAGCTTCTTCCTCTTGCGAATGGTGCAACAAATACGTTCCAAAGGGACATTCCTTGTCCACCGGACATGTTCTGTTGTGCTGCAAGCATGATTTCACCGGTGTGGTTCATTAAAGTTTCCATGTGGTTTGGTGCACCTGCAATGGAGGTGTGATCACCGGTACCGTCCACTTTAAGTCCGTATTTGATGAAAGTTCTTATATCATGCTGCATACAGTTGAGTGGTCTTCCAGCAAAGAATTCCAAGTCGTGTATGTGAATGTCACCGGCCATGTGTGCATCTGCCAAGTGTGCTGGCAACATTTTTAAGAGTGCATATTGTTTTAATGCTTCGTCTGCTACATGTTTGTGAATACTTTCAGGGTTGTGAATCATGTTTGCGTTGTCCCTGTTACCGTTTTCGATTAAAGATGTAATGTTGTAAACAGGAATACCTAAACGAGTGTAACGGCTTCTTAAGTCTTCCAGGCCGTATTCAATCAGTTTTGTGTTGACCATTTCCCTGATCATTGGAGCGGTCAAGTATTCAACATTCAATTTTTTGAGTTCTTTCCAGGTTTCAGTAGCAATTTCGAAAGCAGTTTCTTGGCTAGCACCGGTTTCTTCAATTAAGGTGTTAGCGATTTTTGATAAGTCAAATGCTTCGATTGTATCTCTTGAAGTACGTACTTTCAATTGGGTACTTGCTAAGTATTTGTTTGCGATTTCAGGATCAATGTCCTCTAAGCATTCATAGACAATTTTCTTGATTTCTTTGGTTTTGATTCCATCATATAATTGAGATACAACAGTTGCAATGATTTTATCTGATTCAAAGAATGGTGTCTCTACCATTATTAATGATTTCATTAATTTTTCGTAACTGAATCTTTCTCTGATACCGTTATTTTTTTCTACATTGATTTTAACGGATTCTTGTAAGTTATTTCCTAATTCTGATATTTTTTCCATTTAATTCACACCATTTTCCTAGTTTTTAAAAAAGTTTATTATCCTACTCGAGAGAGAGCACCCTCTCAATTACTAATACTGTATGTTGGCACATGTATAATTATTGTTCGTATTAATACGAACATCTAGTTAAATAGTAGGAGTTCATAGTATATAAATTGTTCGTCTTGAATCGAACAGATTTCATATACTCTGAAATTTATTATATATTTATTATTAAAAGTCGATTATCCGAGAGCGTTTGAGAAGTAATCAGAAAAATACGTCCAGCGAACTCTGCTTGGATTTGTCACTTTCAAACAGGGAATTGATACCGAACTCCTGAATTTCCAGACGCTGCTCAAGGTAATGGGATACAGGATATCTGTTAACCAGGTCTCTTGAAATTTCAAGGTACTTGGTAACTGACCCTTTTGAAACGGATAAAATTAAATTGCCGCCGCATGTACACTTTCCGGTAAGGGGCATTCTTCGATATTTGGCACCGCACTTGGTACACCTTACCTTCTGCTTTGAAAATGCACGGGAGTTTCCCATAATGTCTGGCAGGAAATGTGAAGACAGGACCTTTTCAACAACTCCTCTCTGGTCAACTGCCCTGATGCTTTCAGCAAGAGCGATTTGCGCTTCTACCTTTTCTCTCATTGAAGGCAATCTCTTGTAAAGACAGACTGTAGGTCCCGCATGGATATTTGAAGTGTGGTGGGAAAACATCAGTCCTTCATACTGCTCAGGGGTTCCAAGATGCTTTTCAACATTGTCAATGTATTCTAAAACCTCTGCAGGCTTGTGCGGAGTATATGTCTCTTCGTAGAACTCAACAGGGAATCTTTCGAATATGTCCAGGTTGTGAGATTCGTCGTCTATCTCTTCCGGATCAATTCTTGAGGAGAGAACCAAAGGAGCATCCATACTTCCTCCTCTTGTATTTGGCAGGTAAGTTTTGGAGAAGTTAATCAAAGCGTCTAAAAGCAACATTACCGCATCTTCATCACTGTCACAATTTCTACGTTTTGCTGAATGGAAATAAGGATGAGCATAGCAGCCCAAAGCTTTGGTAAAACCGACTATTCTACCTAGAACTCCTGCGGATGTGTGGGGCGCAAGGCCTGCCACCAGATGACCAATCAAATCACTTTTTTCCTTAACGTTATAGAATGGTTCCATATCATAGTATCTTGTAAGCTCATCATCAATAAACTGGGCGGTTCTAAGCAGATAATCTCCGCAATTATCGGAAATTACGATGTCCTGAACTCTAAGCTCAACGATCTGGTCGATATTTTCAATAGGATTTCCATAGCAGTCCTTTTCATAACCCATTTCATGCAGCTTTTCGACGCTGACACCAATTTCCCTTGGTATGAAATGAGTTAAAGGCAGATCGGTTGAATCGTGTCTGATTGTTCCGTCCTTAAAGGTAAAAACTTCATGCTTTGCCCTGAGTATTCCTTTTTCGATAGGTTCCGGCAGTTTGGACTCTGAAATCATACCGACAACACCCTTGACTTCATCAACACGCCTTACCTTAACGTTGTCTGACGCCTTTTTAAGCATGCTTGCAAGAGGAATGCTTTTCTGGGATGGTTTGCCCATTTCTGTCGGATGGCCGCATTTAGGGCAAAGGGCACCAAAGGAACTGATTCCGCATTCTGGATTGGTACATTTTCGTCTTGAGATGTCCACTTTAATGCTGCCTTTTTTGGCGGCTGTTGCAACCAGTCTTCTTGCTCCACCATTTGTACCGATTGGTATCAGTCCATGAGGTGCAGGTTTCATCAGCCTTTCCTTGGATTTTTCAGGTCTTCCCACACGGGTACCGATGTATGCCGGAGCCTTGTTTTTGATTTCAACTGGAGACACCGCATTGACGGCTTCAATTGTGGTTTTCATCTCCGGCAATTTTTTAGGCAATGTAACAAGCAGAATGTAGGAGTGATCTTTATCAATAACTATTTTTCCGTCCCTTACGATATGGGGAACGCCGATAATTTCCAGAACTCTTTTCGGATATGACAAATCAAGTTTGATTCCTTCCTCTTTTGTGTAGGTTGATTT
Organism: Methanobrevibacter sp.; assembly: GCF_045120835.1. Classification (GTDB taxonomy): domain Archaea; phylum Methanobacteriota; class Methanobacteria; order Methanobacteriales; family Methanobacteriaceae; genus Methanocatella. Next base: position 58,868 of record NZ_JBGVFE010000043.1, on the reverse strand, counting down.
GGATTTTTCAAGAAGGTCAATCAGTGCGTTCAAATCGTCAATGGTCACGTCATTATAGCAGTAAGTGTATTTCGGGTGGAGAGGAATATTATAATCCTTTGATAGCTGGAATGCTTCAACTGCAGGGATATAGTCATATTCGAGTCTGCCCAAGTCAAGGCCTTCTTTAAACTTATCTGACCTCATAAGCAGTTGAATCCACCATTCTTCGCACCATCCTGATGGATATAATGGCTGGTTGTTTCTTAAAAACTCACCGAATGCAACAAGCATGTCTCCCAGGAATAAAATTTCAGCAACATCCTTTTTGACTTCACGTGCCTTTTTGACGCTGTCAAGAACTACAACATCGCCATTTTTGAGCTTAACTATCGGCCCTTCAATCGAATCCACCGGAACTACACAGTTACCTTTTCCAGGATATTCGATTTTAAGCTGTGTTCCGACGGCCAGAAATTCAAGCAATGCCATTGTTGCCGGGTGAACCCCCATGGTTGCAAGACCGGTGTTTCTTGACCTTCCATACCTCAGTCTGAAGCCCCCCTTTTCAGAAGGGTATCCAAGAATAGGCCTTCCGCCGATAATATCCTGAATATATTTAGGTTCACTTACAATGTCAGAATCACCACTATCATCTGATGAATCGCTTTTTTTAGGTTTTGAGTACTCTTCAAGCCAATCCCAGTCAAGACCAAGTTTATTGGCAATTTTTTTAATCTTTTTGGACTTCTGGATTACACCCTCAACCATCGCAAGAAGCGCTCCTCCACGGATGTTGTTTGTTTCAACACGCTCCAAATCCCTGTGGGATACTTCTACCTTGTCGGTTTGTTCACCTGAAACTTCAACAGGAATATGGTTTGCAGCAAATCTCACTTCTTCTGGTGTTGGTGAGTATTGCAGGTTTGTAACTTCGGATTCGTAAAGTTCAACTTCTTCCACATATCTTTCAATCTCATCTTCAATAGGTTTGAATTCATCGATGTTGATTGCCTGTCGAATCTTATCTCCCAAAAGTACGGACAATGCTGCGGCTGTACCTCCCGCACTTCTGATAGGGCCTGCAAAATATACTCCAATATATTTTGTTCCGTCAAAATTTTCTTTAATTTTCACTTGTGAAATTCCCTCAAGCGGTGCGGCCACTACTCCTTCGGTCAAAATAGCAAGCGCGCTTCTCAACCCCTGGTCGCATCTCTGTTCCTCGTTCCATTTTGCCTTTTCACCGGTAAGCTCAAATTTTCCGGATGCGATTTCAGCGGCTATTTCAAAGGCGACGCTTTCCCTATCCATGCCGTCCTTTTCTAATTTTTTAATTCTTTGTGCAACACCTTCCGGGCCGACAAGCCCTTCTACTCTTTCGGCCAGGTCCTTTGCAAGTGGCACTTCAGTCTGTGTTTCAACGTCCAAGCCCTTTGACCTTGCCTCATTAGCAATTTCGTATAGGTGATTGGTTTCTTTTTCTAATCTGTCAAAATAATCCATGGTATCGCCATAAGTTACAAAATTAATTTAGTATATAATTATTGTTTTTCATCGTTATTAATGTTTTTTAGATAATACTTAAATATACCAAAATCTTAATTATTAATGTATCTTGTTGTTGAACTTTAAAAACTAATGTTGCTATTATGGTGATTTTAATGTCTGATGATAAACCAATGAATGCTATGTATGGGCAAAAAGTAAAATTGGACTTAAGTAAATTAAGATCTAAGTCTAAAGATAAATCAGAAGAAGTAGTTGAAGAAAAGGTTGTTGAAGAACCTGTTGTTGAAAATAAAGTTCCTGAACCTGTAGTTGAAGAAGCTGCTGTGGAAGAGGTTGTTGAAGAGGAACCTGCTGAAGAGCCTGTTGTTGAGGAAGAGGTTGTTGAAGAAAAACCTAAAAAAGAACAGCCAAAACAAAAAACTTCTCCAAAAGGTGATTTAAAAGCTAAATTAGCTGAAAAAGATAAAAAACTATCTAACCAGTCTAATGAGCTCAATTACTTAACCAATAAAGTTATTCCTAAACTTAAAAAGGAAAATGCTGAATTAAGAAAAGTCAAAAAAGAATTGACTGATGCACTTGAAAAAAGCACAAGAAAATACTTTGATCAGCTTGATATTAATGCTGATTTAAGTAGTCAAATAGGAAAAATCGGTGCTGAAGGTGCAGTTCACAAAGTAAGAGCTGATAAATTAGAAAATGAAATAAATACTATTAAAGAAGATTTAGAAACTGAAATATCAGATCTTAAAAGCAAACTCAAATCCACTGATGTTGATGCTATCAAAAAAGAAAATGATGCGTTATCTAAAGAAGTGGATGATTTAACAGAAAAATTATCTGATTCTAGAAAAGAGAACATAGAGCTTTCTGAAGAAGTTGACAAACTGAGAGCTGAAATAATCGAATTTGGAAATTATAAGGATGAAGTCGATGCACAAAGCAAAAAAGAAATCGACGGTTACAAGCAAGAAATTTCTGAACTTAGGACTCAACTTAAAGTTAAAGAAAGTAGCTATGACAAATTATCCAATGAATCAAGCAAAACAATTTCTGATTTAAGAAAACAAGTTACAAAACTTGAAGAAAAATTGGAAAAAGAATCCAGTAAAGGATTATTTAACAGATTCAAATAGATGATTAATTTCATCTATACCTTATTTTTTTATGAAAACCGATGACTATTTCATGGCCGAAGCTATTGGGGAAGCTGAGAAATCCTTAAATGAAGGCGGAATTCCAATAGGTGCAGTACTTGTAAAGGATGATGAGATTATATCCAGAGGCCATAACAGATTGATTCAAAATGATTCCGTAATTCTACATGCGGAAATGGATGCAATTGAAAATGCGGGCCGTCTTGATTATGAGGATTATCGCAGGTGTTGCCTATACACTACATTGTCTCCGTGTCCCATGTGTTCCGGAGCGGTAATACTTTATAACATTCCCCGTGTCGTGGTTGGGGAAAACACCACTCTGATGGGAGCTGAGAATCTGCTGGAATCCAATGGAGTTGAGGTTGTTGTGCTGAATGACGTTAGGTGCCGTGAGCTGTTTTTGGAGTTCACATGCAACGACTGTGAAATATGGGACAGGGAGCTTGCAAAAGTAGGAAATACTACCGAGGTGAAATGATGGAGATAATAGTTACTGATGAGAGGGATGAAAGATTTATAGAGTTTTGCGATTCCTTTGGCTGTTATTTGGAGGAACCTCAGGTTGTGCTGCTTTTAAATGACTTTAAAAAAATAGTGGGATGTGCCAGTTTCAAGGTATATGACTCCCAATCCGCTGAAATAACAACCTTGTTTTTAAACTCCAGAAATCAGGAAAAGATTGCTTATAAGTTATTGAGGCAGCTTGAAAAGATAGCTATCGATTATGAGTTCAAAAGTGTTGTCGTCAGCTTTGACAGCCGTGAAGACATTCTCATTGAGATATTTGAAAAATTAGATTATGAGTTTGTCGATGACCTTCTAATGAAAAAGGAATTTAAAAGTCTGATTTAAAAAAAAGAAATTAAAAAGATTAAGCTTCTTTTCTTAATCTTTTAACAACAAAGTCCTTATCCAAACTCAATAGGAATGATGCTGCTCTAGGCCCTTGTTTTTGACCGAGAATCATTTTGTAAATAGCTTGGAATCCTTTTTGAGGTTTCAATTCTTGAGCTTCAAGAATTTCATACATTGCATCGTGCAAATCTGCAGCGTCTGTAAATTCGGTTGTTTCCATTAATGTTGCCAAATCCGCCAGGAATTTATCCTGTTCTGGAGTCAACGGTAAGTTTGGCACTTTTTTGGTCTGCACTTGGAACTTGACGAATTTAGGTGCATAGGTGTCCAACCAGTAAATTACATTGTCAACCCTTTCACGGTACTGTGCCAATTCGGTTTCTGTCAAGTCACCAAATTCCTTATCTTTAAAGCTTTTGGTCAGCTGTGAATTTTTCTTCAATATTTCAAAGATTTTTTCAAGGTCGTCTCCAGCTATCTGATATGCATTGACCAGGAATCTGAACGGCGGTCTGAAAGGCAGTGGACTTCCTTCATTTATTTGAACGATTTCATAGATTTCCTTGAATTTTCTGCCTTCTTTTTCTGATGGAGCCTCTACTTCATCGTAAAATACTTTTTCTACAGTATCGAACTGATCAATGAAGTCAAGGTAAGGCATTTTTGGTGAGAAATCTTTTGCTTTCATAGGTTTTGACCTGAACAGGTAGTAGTGAAGGCTTTCGGCAGGGCCTATCTTCAACCATTCGTCAGGAGCGAAGAACACTCCGTGGGATTTACTCATGGCTTCACCGTCAAGGGTAATCCATTCGTATGGTACAGGATAAGGTGCAGGATAGTCGAATATCTTTTCGGATATTACGCTACTTACATCGTAAGATCCTCCACTTGCCGCATGGTCTTTTCCAAAGGGTTCGCATGTGGTTCCAAATATTTTCCATCTTGCAGCCCATTCCACTCTCCATGTGAGTTTACCGTTTCCTGATTTGATGTCCATTTCACCTTCGTGACCACATTCACATCTGTATTTGATGATGTCTCCATCATAATCATAAGCCTGTGTAGTGTTTACTCTACCACATTCGTCACAGATTGGGTTGTAAGGTAACCAGTCGTCGGCTAATGGTTCTCTTCTGTATTGGTTAAAGATTTCCTTGATTTCTTCAACCCTTTCAAGGGATGTTCTGATATAATCGTTATAGTCTCCATTTTTATACATTTCAAAACCGGATTTTGCTTCCATTTCGATTCCATAATCATCCATCACTGAAAGCAATGGTTTTTCAAAGTGCTCTACAAAGTTTGCACAGCATCCGTCAGGACACGGAATCATTGAGTAAGGCATGCCCAGGTATTTGTCATAATCTTCAGGCAAAGGATATGGGACTTTTCTTAATGGGTCGTGGTCATCAGCAATCCAGATGGTTTTAGCCTGTTTTCCCATTTCCCTTAATTTTTTTCCGATTCCGTTAGCTACAAATATGTCGCATGAGTTTCCAATGTGAATGGAACCTGAAATGGAGGTTCCGCTTGCAATAACATGTTCATCTGTGTCTCTTTTGGCTAGTTCTCTAGCTACATTTTCAATCCAATGTGTCATTTATATTCACCATTAAAATAATAAGAATAAGTTTTATACTAAGGTAACTTTTGTTTTTATTAATATAAAAAGATTATTTTAATTGCAGACTGATTTTTGCTGAGTCGATAATCTTGTCTATAGCATCAAGGAAATCCTTTGTTATGACCTTTTTGCGATTGTTTCTGATTGCAAACATTCCCGCTTCAGTACATGCCGCTTTCAGTTCTGCACCCGAGAATCCTTCGGTTATTTCACTGATCTTGTCAAAGTCTATGTCATCATCGATTTTCATCTTTTTTGTGTGAATTTCAAAAATATGTTTACGGCCATTTTTCGAAGGATTCGGCACTTCTATTGTCCTGTCAAATCTTCCAGGTCTTAAAAGGGCATTATCTAAAATATCCGGACGGTTTGTTGCTCCAATTATTCCAATATTTCCTCTTGGGTCAAATCCATCGAGTTCTGCCAGCAATTGCATTAATGTACGTTGAACTTCACGGTCTGCCCCACTTGTTTCTCCTGTTCTTTTAGCTCCAATTGCATCTATTTCGTCAATGAATATGATTGCCGGTGTCTTTTCACGGGCAAGTTCGAATACCTCACGCACATATCTTGAACCCTCTCCAAGGTATTTGTTCACGAATTCTGATGCGACAAGTTTGATAAATCTTGCGTTGGTTTCCTTTGCCACGGCTTTTGCAAGCAATGTTTTTCCGTTTCCGGGAGGTCCATACAGCAATATGCCCTTTGGAGGGTCTATTCCTATCTCTTCAAATATCTCCGGATGTTTGATTGGGAGCTCGACGGTTTCTCTTAACTCCACTATTTGATATTTCAAACCTCCAATATCGCCATAGGTTATATTTGGGCGATCATCAACTTCCATTGCAGTAATATTGGCATCTTTCTTTTTAGGAAAAACATTTACAACGGTCAATGTGTTTTGGTTTAATGATACCCTTGCACCCGCTTCCAGATGTTCGGTGTTAATTGATTTGGGATAGGTTACAAGAAATTCATGGCCGACATGACCCTGGATTCCAACCTGATTGTCATCAAAGACTTCAGTAACTGTTGCAAGAATCAGGGGAGTTTTCTTGAAGGATTTGATTTCGCCTTTAAGTTCCTTAATTTTGCCTTCAAGCTGACGATTATTTATGTTTGCTTTTAACTGTTCTCCTTCAAGGCTTCTAACTTTCTGCATCAATTCATCTTTTGTCTTTTCGTTTTCCTCTTTCAGGGATTCGATTGTTTCAATCAATTCATCTTTTGAAGCATCACTTACGGATTCCATAAAAACATCTCCTGAAATAATGTATGTGGCTTCGTGGTCATGTTACTTTTGGTAAAAAATAGGGGTTGTGTTAAAAAATAAAAGATAAATCAGAGATGATTTATCCTTTGATTATGTCTGGAATGGTAAATTCAAGTCTATTTAATTAACTCGGAATCTGACTGGTCCAACCATTCGTTAACGATTTTCACTGCACAGTAGTTACCGCACATGGTACATGTATCTTCCTCTTCTGGAGGTCTCTGATCTCTTTTTGCACGTGCAGCTTCAGGAAACATTGCGCATGCATACTGTGCTTCCCAATCAAGGGTTTTACGTGCTTCAGCCATTGCCAAATCTTGTGAACCGTCAATCTGGCCAGTTGCAAGGTCTCCTGCATAGGCACCGATTTTTGTTGCGATAACTCCTTCCCTTACATCATCAGGGTTTGGAAGGGCAAGGTGTTCTGCAGGTGTTACATAGCAGATGAAGTCTGCTCCAGCCTTTGCAGATGATGCCGCTCCGATTGCAGATACGATGTGGTCGTAGCCTGGTGCCACGTCACATACAATAGGTCCCAGCATGTAGAACGGTGCGTTTGAACACATTTTCTTTTGAATCATTACGTTTGTTGGAATCTCATTGATCGGGATATGTCCCGGTCCTTCAATCATACACTGAACTCCTGCTTCACGGGATCTGTCAATCAATTCTCCTAAAATGATCAGTTCCTGTATTTGGGCCCTGTCGGTTGAATCTGCGATTGAACCTGCTCTCATACCGTTTGCAAGGGATAGGACAACATCATGTTCTTTTGCAATTTCCAAAACATAATCGAAGTTTTCATACAATGGATTTTCCTTTTCGTTTTCCACAATCCATCCGGACATGAATGATCCTCCACGGGATACCAATCCTGTCACACGGCCTTGCCTTTTAAGTCTTGTCAGGGTTTCAATGTTGATGCTGCTGTGGATTGCCATGAAGTCGATACCGTCTTTTGCCTGTTTTTCGATTGTATTGAACAGGTCATCTTCAGTCATATAGACTACTGAGCCGTCCCTTCTTATGCTTTCGATTGCGGCCTGATAAACAGGTACTGAACCCACAGGCAATGGGGACATGTCAAGAACCCTTTTTCTGATGACGTCCAAATCTCCTCCGATACTGAGTTCCATCAGGCAGTCTGCACCGTTGTCGATTGCAATTTGCGCTTTCAGGACTTCCTCATCAAAGTCAACGATATCGGTTGAGGTTCCGACTGTTGCGTTTACTTTTGTTCTGAGTCCTGCACCGATACCTGCAGCTTCAATGTCTCTGTGAACATTGCCGGGGATTACGATAGTACCTTCGGCTACGGACCTTAATATGAAGTCTTCTGTAACGCCTTCAATCTTTGCAACGTGTTTCATTTCATCTGTCAGAATTCCCTTTTTTGCATCACTAATCTGTGTCATAGTATCTCTCCAGTTAAGTTTAAAACAGTCAAATTTATTTTATAAATTTCTCATTTTAATTTGATAATTTCTTATTTTAATTTAATAGTATTTAAATTAGTAGGATTAATTCTAATTCCAACTTTATTGATATAAGTCAAGTTTTTTTTAAAAAAGAGTAATTTTTAAGCGACAATAATAAAAATAAATTAATTTTGAGAAAAATAAAGTAAAATTGAAAAAATAAAAGAATTAATAAAATTCGTTCATTCTTTCAAAGGCTTCATCAAAAGTAGGCATATTGGTTTGACAGCCTTGATGCTCAATAATAAATGATGAAACTGAGGATGCAAATTTTGCGGATGCTTCAAGTGATTCTCCATTTAGGAATCTTGATAAAAATCCTGCCCTATAGGAATCTCCGGCACCGGTTGGGTCGATAGCTTCCCTTTCAATTGCATCGATAATGATTTTTTCTTCATTGGAATAAATTTCGCTTCCCATTGCACCGCAGGTCTTAACGATTATTTTAGGGCCTATTTCTCTTAAACCGTCCAAATCAACTTCAAGCGCATTGAGGATTCTTTCTATCTCATGATGATTTCCAAACAGTATTGTGGTGTTTTCAATTACATCCCTTAATTTTTTGGTATCGTACATGCCCAAATCTTGGCCAGGGTCAAATGAAACGAGCAAATCCTCATTTTTTGCTTCCTGTGAACATTTCCAATTGAAATTAGGGTCTCCTGTTGCCAAGTGAATTGCTTCGGCATCTTTAATTGCAGACACTGGCACTTTGCTTTCTGCAAATTCACGTGCAGCACCCCAGTAGAAATAGCTGATCTGGTCGTCATTGTCGTCGGTCAGGACAAATGCGGTAGGTGTTGCTTCACCGGGAACAATAATTAGTGATTCAGTGTCGATACCTAAATTTTGCATATGTTCATAGTATTCACTTTTTTTGAAATCTCCGCCAACTGCTGAAACGAGTGAAGTTTTTAATCCTAATTTTGCACCAACACAAGCTACATTTGCAGCTGCACCACCATTAAAAGTTTTCATTTTTGTTATTGGAGCTGAAAAATTAGCTTTTGGAAATTCAGGCACTCTAATAATGTAATCATGAGCAGAGTGACCAATTGCTAGTAAATCTCTGTTTTTCGCCATAATATCGCCTTTTTATTTTTCAATAATATATTGTGTTTCATCATTATTTAATGTTTTGAAAGTTCACATTCGCACACATGTGGACTTTCACAAAAACACAAGTACTATAGTATTATATAATAATTTAATAATCTCATTTTGCCGAGAGCATGTGATAAGTAATCATCCCATTGGAGTAAAACCTTCTTTTTCAATGGAATTTTGCCCTTCATTGAGTAAAAATCTGATGAATTCATCGACTTCGGCCTTGTCTTCGTTAACTTTAATGACGCTAATTACATGCTGGGTATCATACTTTAACAGTTCATTTCCATTAAAATAACTGGCATTTAAAAATGTGTATAGATTTTCGGAATTTTTAACGAGCTTGAAGGCATCAAACTGTGAATTGACACTTTCCTTTATATTGTATTCAATGTCATAATGCCTTAAGCTGTTCCAGGCAAGCCTTTGGGCCGAACCGTTAACATTGACGAAATCAAGCCCCTCCAAATCAGAAATGCTTTCAATGTTCTTTGATTTTGGGCCTGAAACCAAAACAAGATAATCATAGGCTATAGGCATAAAGTTGATGTCCCTTTCATAAGCAATTAATGGGTCATCCAGTGTTAGAATGTCGACAGCGCCCCTTTTGGCAAGTTCAAATGCATCCTCATCGCTGCTGCTGTAGACGTTGATGTTGAAGGGAGTTTCAATGCTTTCCAAAAGTCCTGTACTGATGTGTCCTCCTACGATATTGATGTTTGAAGTCTTTTCTATTTGAATAATATACTTCCGGAATTCCTCAAGCAGGCTCAATCCTTCGGAAGTAAGGACGGTGCCGTTTCCAACTTTTTTGGTAATTTTGACGCCTAATTTATCTTCTGCTTTCAGCAATCTTCTGTTAAAAACAGTATGTGAAATGTTTAGTTCTTTTGCTGATTTTCTTTGTGATTTTGTACGATTCAGAGAATTCAGACTTTGATATAGCTTATAGTCATAAATTTCACCATCAATCTTCAAACTGATTAACCCTTCGCTATCGAATTTCATTAATTATATATAAAATTGTAATCATAATTAATAATATTGATTTGTGGGTTAGATAAAATGGAAATAATGAAAACCTCTATTAAGGCTATATTGGATAATATAGAAAGTGCACAAGACTTTTTGGATGAAGATTCAATTGATAAGTTTGAAGATATAATTATAGGAGCCAGAAACATTTTCGTTACTGGAGCCGGAAGATCAGGACTTGCTGCCAAGGCATTTGCAATGAGACTGATGCATTTGGGGTTAAGTGCCTATGTTGTAGGCGAAACAATATCTCCAGCTATTTATGCCGATGATGTGATTGTCGCTATTTCAGGTTCCGGTGAAACAAATACCATAGTTTCAGCTGCTAAAATTGCTAAAAATAGAGGTTCAAAAGTTTTAGCTTTAACATCTTATCCAGATTCCACTTTAGGTCAATTGGCCGATACATTTATCCTTGTTAAGGGGAGAACCAAAAAGGAAGTTGACGATGAAAACTATATGAAACGTCAAATCCATGGAAACTACACTTCTCTAACTCCTTTGGGTACAGCATTTGAATTGACTACCTTGGTGTTCCTGGATGCCATTGTTTCCGAGCTGATGGAGAAAATGCATCAAACAGAAAGTGACTTGAAAGCAAGGCACACTGTTTTAGAATAGAATTCTGTTCTGATTATTATATATATTACAGCGTTGGCCTCTTAAAAAGCCGACTAAAGTAATATTTCCTTTTTTTGCAATGTTATATCCGGAATTTGCAGGAGCTGCGTTTGATGCAAGAATCGGCACTCCCGCACGGGTCATTTTAATGACCATGTCTGCAGGCATTCTTCCGCTGTAGATTACATAGGAATTTGCCAAATCAAAGTCATTGAGTATTCCATAGCCTATAACCTTATCAACAGCCACGTGACGGCTAACGTCTTCTTTTACTACAAAATTATCCTTATAGACAATTCCAGCAACATGTGTTCCTCCTGTGGTCTGCCAGATTTCAGCATTGTCCTTCAGCTCTTTTATTCTTGATATCAGCTCATGAACATCCACCTGGAAATCGGAGTTTACCGGATTGACATGTTTGATTTTGCTTCTCCAGCCCCCTGCAGAATCTGAACACAGTACGGTTTCGTTTGTTTTAAGAAGGGTATCATCAATCTCAACATTGATCTGCACGCCGTCAATTTCTATTTTTTTAATGTCCTCCAGAGTTTTCACCATGTTTTCATTAAAGAGATATCCGACTGCAAATTCTTTGAGGGAGTCTTCGATTGCTGATAGGCTACGTGAAATATCTCCATTTATTGTAAGGGTAATTGTTTCATCTTTTACTACTTTTTCCTTTGTGTTTATCGCTTCATCATTTTTGAAGTTTATTGCATCAATTTCCTCTATTTTCATCATTTCACCTGAATAATAAATATATATTACATCAGATATAAGTCTGATTATTTAATGAAACATTATGATATGTTAGGGTATTGTAGTTGCCGTAGATATAATTTTTTTATAAAGTTATACTTTTGTTTAAATTATTCTTCAACTTATTATAAATCCTAAATTTAGGTTAGGATAAATATTTTTAGCTTTTAGATTTTTTTACTCGAACGATTTTGTTCTTTTATACTTTAAGATATTCTTAATTGATGTGTATTTTTCATCATTTTCGCAAAAAAGCATCGATTTAAAGGATAATTCATATTGATATTTTTTTCATTGAATATTAATATAATTTATTTTAACTTGTTTTTTTTAAAATCAACGATTTTTTAGATTCAATAGTGTATATTATGATTGATTAAAACTTAGATTTTTAAAAAAAGAGAAATTTAACGATGTGTAGGTAATCCATCATGATTTATCATTACATTAATTATTACTAATTTTTAGTATTTAAATATTTCTTTTACGTCCTAATGATAAATCCTTTTTATATATTAAATACTAATATAGTATCATAATACTATTTGAACTAATTGTGGGATTCATTCAGTATTATAAAAAATTAATTAAAAGGGAATAAAAGAGGTTGATAAAATGAGTTCATCATTTAAAAGTCCAGTAGATACTGCGAAAGCAATTTCCGCAACTGCTGGAGCAAAAAACTCAGCAAAAATCAGTAATGTAGTATTGCTCTCCTTCTTAGCAGGAGCATACATTGCATTTGGTGGTTTATTAGCTGTAGTAGCAAGCGCTGGCATGCTTAAAGCAGGCGCTCCAATAGGTTTAGAAAAATTCGTATTCGGTGCAGTGTTCCCTGTAGGTTTGATCATTGTAGTTCTCGCAGGATCAGAACTTTTCACTGGAAACGTAATGTTTATGACCATCGGTGTTTTAGACGGTTCCGCATCTGTTGGCGGTCTCGCTAAAAACTGGGTATTAAGTTGGATTTTCAACTTTGTAGGTGCTTTATTCGTAGCATACGTTTTAGCTTTCATGGGAGGAATTACTCCTACTGACACAACCGCACCAGCTTATGCAATTTCCGCAAAGGCAATCGCCGTAGCAGAAGCAAAAGTTACCATGCCATTCGATGTAGCATTAATTAAAGCTATCGGTTGTAACTGGCTTGTTTGTTTAGCTGTATGGTTAGCTAACGCATCTGACGATATCATTGGTAAAATTGTCGGTATTTGGTTCCCAATTATGGCTTTCGTTACCATTGGATTTGAGCACAGTGTCGCAAACATGTTCTTCATACCATTAGGTATGTTCTTAGGTGCTGAAGGTGTAACCTGGGGTACTATCATCATCAACAACTTAGTACCTGTAACTATCGGTAACATCATCGGTGGAGGAATCTTTGTAGCATGTATCTATTGGTACACCTACTTAAAAGGATAAGCTAGTAAATCAAATTAAAGAAGCTTTTCAAAGCTTCTTTTTTTATATATTATAATAAAAAATATTTTGGAGATTATAAAATGGTTGAGATTAAATACGTACCAACAATCTGTCCATACTGTGGTACTGGTTGTGGACTCAACTTCGTTGTAAAAGACGAAAAAATTGTTGGTGTAGAACCTTTAAAAAGACACCCTGTAAACGAGGGTAAAGTATGTCCAAAAGGAAACTTTGGATACCAATTTATTAATAGGGAAGACAGATTAACTACTCCTTTAATAAAAGAAAACGGTGAATTCAGAGAAGCATCATGGGACGAAGCATTAGACCTTGTTGCTAACAAACTCAAAGAAGTATCTGACGAAGATCCAAACAAAGTTGGATTCTACGCATGTGCTCGTTCACCAAACGAAAACATTTACATTACTCAAAAATTAGCAAGAGTAGCTTGTCAAACTCAAAACGTAGACCACTGTGCACGTATCTGTCACGGTCCTACCGTAGCAGGTTTGGCTAACACTTTCGGTTCCGGTGCTATGACCAACGGATTCGACAGTGTCAAAGAAGCTGACTACATTTTCTGTATTGGATCTAACAACATGGAAGCACACCCATTGTTTGGACGTAAATTAATCCAAGCTAAACAAAACGGTGCTAAATTAGTTGTTTTAGACCCAAGATTTACTCCTACTGCTAAAATCGCAGATGAATATGTACAATTTGAAACCGGTACTGACGTAGCTTTAATGAACGCTATGATTAAAGTAATCATCGACAGAGGATTACAAGATGAAGAATTCATCCACTACAGAACCAAAGGTTTCGAAGAAATGAAAGAAACCGTTCAAAAATACACTTTAGAAATGGCTTCCGAAATTACCGGAATCAAACCTGAAGTAATTGAACACTTAGCTATTGATTACGCATCTGCTGACAAAGCTGCTATCGTATACTCATTAGGTATTACAGAACACTCTCACGGTGCTGACAACGTTATGTCCACCGCAAACCTTGCAATGTTAACCGGTAACATTGGTAGACCTGGTACCGGTGTAAACCCATTAAGAGGACAAAACAACGTACAAGGTGCTTGTGATATGGGTGCATTACCTTCCGATTACGTAGGTTACAGAAAAGTTAAAGACCCAGAAACCACAGCATGGTTCAACGACTACTACAGTGGATACGGTTACGAAGTAAACTTACCAACCACTCCTGGTTTAACCTTAGTAGAAATGATGAACGCTGCTCACGCTGGTGACTTAAAAGTATTATACATCCACGGGGAAGACCCTGTACTTTCCGATGCTGACGTACAACACACCAAAGAAGCACTTGAAAACTTAGAAATGTTAGTTGTACAAGAATGTTTCTTAACCGATACTGCACAATGTGCTGACGTTGTACTTCCTGCAGCAGGTTGGGGTGAACAAGAAGGTACCTTCACCAGTGGTGAAAGAAGAGTACAATGCTTACACAAAGCACAAGAACCTCCTGAAGGCGCATGGTTAGATTGGAAAATCATGGAAGAAATCGCAGTTAGAATGGGCGTTCCAAGAGAACTCTTCCACTACGAAACTGCTGAAGACATCTTTGATGAAATCAGAGAATGTGCTCCAATCATGGCCGGTATGAACCGTGAAAGATTAGACACTCCTGAAGCACTTCACTGGCCTTGCCCATCTGAAGACGACCCATGTCAACCATTAATGCACAAAGTAAAATTCGCACACCCTGACGGTTTAGGAATTTTCCAAGCATTAGAACACAAAGGTCCTGTTGAAACTGTAGATGATGAATACCCATTATTATTAACAACTACTAGGATATTGTTCCACTATCACGCAGCAATGACCAGAAGATGTGAAACCTTAAGCAATGAGGTAAAAACAGGATTCATCGAAATCAACACTAAAGATGCTGAAGCAAGAGGAATCTTAAACGGTGAAGTAGTAAGAGCTTTCTCAAGAAGAGGAGAAATCGCAATTCCTGCTCGTGTAACTGATGACATCAGAGAAGGTATTGTAAACATCCCAATGCACTTTGTAGAATGTGCAGCTAACGTATTAACCAACTCCGATTCTTTCGACCCTAAATCCAAAATGGTTGAATTAAAAGCTTGTGCTATTCAAGTAGAAAAACTCCCTGAAGTTCTTGAAATGAAAGGAGAAGTCTACAAAGAAGGTACTGACACTGAAATTAAAGCTGAAAACATGTCAACTACTACCGTACAAGTAGGAAAATAAATAAGGAGTAGATTTAAATGAGCGCAAAAATTAACGATATGTACTACGCATACTCTGCTATTGAAGATATCAAAGAAAAAGGAGAGTACGGTGGAGTAGTTACTACTATCATGAAATACTTATTAGAAGAAGGTATCGTTGACGGTGTTGTTGGTGTAACCCAAGGTCACGATATTTATGATGGTGTTCCAACTCTTATAACTGACCCTGCTGACGTTATCAAAACCGCAGGTTCCATTCACTGTGGTACTTTAAACATTGCTAAATTCGTATCCAAATACTTAGATGGTGCAAGATACATGAAATTAGCAGTCGCATGTAAACCATGTGATGCAATGACCATCCGTGAATTAATGAAAAAAGGAAAAATCATCGAAGAAAACGTCATTATGATCGGTGTTAACTGTGGTGGAACTATGTCACCTGTTCCAACCATGAACATGATTAGAGATGTATACGATTTAGATCCTAAAGATGTTGTCAAAGAAGAAATCGCTAAAGGTAAACTCATCATGGAAACTGCTGACGGCGAAAAAGCTTTCAAAATCGATGAATTAGAAGAACAAGGTATGGGTAGAAGAGAAAACTGTCAAAGATGTAATCTCAAAATACCTTCCAACGCTGACTTAGCTTTAGGTAACTGGGGAGTTATCGGTCCTTTAGCAGGAAAAGCTACTTTTGTTGAAGTATTCACTGAAACCGGTGCAGATGTTTTAGGTAAAGTAATTGACGCAGGTTTAATTGCTACCGAAGAACCAATCGAAAAAGGTATCAAAATCAGAGAAAACGTCAACAACTTCATGCTTAAGGAATCTCAAGCTAAAAAAGAAATTGATTACGCAGGTACTACCGGAGACATTATCGATGTATTCTACAAATACGAAGATGAATTCTCCAAATGTATGAAATGTTACGGCTGTCGTGAAGCATGTCCATTATGTTTCTGTGAAGACTGCTGTTTAGAAGCTGAAGGTCCTGAATGGGTACCTGGTGGATACACTCCTGCAGCTCCATTCTTCCACTTAACACGTTTAGTGCACATGGTTGACGCATGTACCAACTGTGGACAATGTTCCGAAGTATGTCCATGTGAAATCCCTGTAGCTAAAGTATGGAGTACTGTAAACAACAAAGTAAGAGAAATCTACGGATACATCCCTGGTATGGGCAGTGAAGATCCACTTCCATTCACCGACCACGTATCCAAAGCTAAATGGTTATAGGGTTTACCCTATTTCCTTTTTATTTTTTTGCGATGAAGAATTAACAATGTTATATTTCTAATCAAAAAAATAATAATCATTCCATGTTGAACGGTTCACGATTATTAATTCCGGCAATGAAAATTTCTTCCAGTCTTTTCTCACTTTCACCATTTCTGACATGTGATATCAACTCGACCAGATTGTCGTTTCTCAAAAGACATGGTTTGATTTTACCGTCAGGTGTTATCCTCAATCTGGAGCAATTTGCGCAAAAGGTAGAGTTGTCAACCGGTCTTACTATCTCGATTTCTCCACCGTCTATGTAATATTTTTTACGTCCCTGCATAAATTCACGTTCATGAATATCGTCAGCTATATCAGCAAACTCATTTTCGATTTCATCGAGATTATAGTGATAGTCTGCACTGAATTTGTCATCATCACAGTTTTCACTTTCAATCAGTTCAATCAACTGAAGAACAATGTCATTTTCCTTACAGAACTCGAACATGTCATCAATTTCATCCTGATTGACATCCTTCATTATGACCATATTGATCTTAACCGGGTATAGGCCAACCTCAACGGCCTTTAGAATTCCGTTTTTTGCATCTTCAAGATAATCCTTTCGGGTAATGAATTCATAGGTCTTTCTGTTGAGTGTATCCAGACTCACATTCACACGGTCAAGGCCTGCATCCTTAAGACTTTTTGCATATTTGCCTAAAAGGATTCCGTTGGTTGTCATTGAAATGTCTTTAAAATCAAGACTGGCAATTTTTTCAACGGTTTCCACAATGTCCTTTTTAAGCAGCGGCTCTCCACCTGAAAGTCTGATTTTTTTAACTCCGATTTTTTTAGCTATTTTACAGATTGTATACAGCTCATCTGAAGTCATTTCGTCTTTAGACTTTACCATTCCGTCATGATGGCAATACAGACAGTTTACATTGCATCTGTTTGTAAGAGTGATTCTAAGAGAAATAATCGGTCGTTCATATTTGTCTAAAGTGAATTCCTCAAGCATCGCTTTTCACCCTGATTGTTATTTTTCTGATTTCTGAGTCGACCTTTAACGTAGTTATGATTGCATATAGGGTTTCCTTTAAAATTCCCTGTGTAAAATCATTTATTTCAACGTCATGGCCGTTGGTTTTAAGGGTTATGCCGGCGTCACTCAATTCATTTTCAATATCTGTTATTTCAATGTCTATTGTTTTGACGTTGTCTTCAGTTTTGATTGAGCCGACCATTGCCTTTACGGAATTTGACACGATTTTTTCTGTAAAATCATTAATTTCAAGGGATTTGTCATTGATTGAAATGCTGCATTCTGCTTCTTTCTGATTTTGGCCAGTCCTTTCATTTGGAATTACTATTTCAATTTTTCCTATATCCTCCACATCATACTCCCGGAGGTTCAGGGTGTTGATTACTCCGATTACGGACTGTTTTAGATAGTCGCTTACAAACCTGTTGAGTCCGACCACCTTTCCGTCAATTGAGAGATAACTCCACACATCATCCAAATCCTCGACTGTCAGGTTTCCGTTTCTAATTTCACCTGCAATCACTTCACCATTGTTGAAACCGCAGTTGTTTGCAAATAATGTATCGACAATGTCGTGTCCTCTTTTTTCTATCAAATCGGCCAGTTCGCTTACGCCGTCATCATCTATTGTAAAGGAATCGACTTCGGCAATTGTGTACTCGTCCCTTACATTTGGGGATGTAATGATTTTTGGATAGTTGTAGCTTTTATATCCTTCAATAACTACAAAATCATATTCGTCAAAATGCTTTATAAGATAGAGTATCCTGTTTAAATCCATTTCTTTACGGGCATTAAAAAAAGTTGTTGATCCAACACCTACAACAAGGTTTGCACCGGCCTGTTTATGTTTCCAGGTATCCGTATTTTCCTTATCCATTTCAATTGAGTGGTGTGAATGTTTTATGGAAGCTACATTATAGCCCCTTTTTGTCAGCTCTTTGATGACTTTCACTGTCAGTGAAGTTTTTCCCGTATTTTTTTTGCCTACTATGGATACTATCTTCATTTTTCTCCCCCATTATATTATATGTTTTAGTATTAATTATATCTTTTCAATGGATGTGGGGTTATTACACATCATTTTTGAATATCAGGTGATTTTTACAGTCATGTGTAGTTACTACACATAAAATTGGAATTTTTTATTTTCTTAAATCGGCCTGTTTTTAAAGATATTAATTAATCATCGGTAATTTTAACATTTCTTGGAATTTGTAGGGTTAGTGATGAAATGTTATTTTGATAATTAGTTAATTATTTTTAATCATCACTGATAAACTTTATTTATTCTATATATTCTTTATAATTCTTAATTTTTAATAAAAATGTTTGTGAATTTAAATTAGGTACTCCTAAATCTAATTTTTGGCGAATTTTTGGAAATTACGAGAAAATAACCGATATGTTTATATGTACAATTCGAGAAATATTTTAATTGACATTATATGTTAATATATTGGAGGTAGTATTATGGCAGTAAAAATAGATTCAGATGCTTGTGGACACATTGAAAATTGTCCAGTACAAGGATTATGTGTTAAAATTTGTGAACAAGGTGCATTAATTGAGGAGAACGGAGACGTATCCATCATTGCTGAAAAATGTGATGATTGCGATTTATGCATCCAAAATTGTCCAAACCAAGCAATTTCAAAAGCATAAGAGAGGAGAGTTAATATGTTTAATATAGAAAGGGACGGTACCGAGCATCGTGTATTATCCTACAAGGATGCAAATTGTTTGGGTTGCGGTATCTGTACCGACGTTTGTCCGACCGAATCACTTAGATTAGGACCTACAGTCCCTATTGCAAGAGGATTAATCGAAATGGATCTGGTATCTATAAAAGCAGATTCATGTGCATTTTGTGGATTATGTTCTGTAGCATGTCCATTTGGTGCTTTGGATTTAACAATTGACGGTACAAGCGTAAAAGAATTGGATATTTATCCTCACTGGGATGTTGGATCCGATATCAATGACGAGTGTATCTACTGCGGCAGATGTTATGAAGTCTGTCCTCAGGATTCAATCATATTCAAAAGGGAACTTCCTGACCGTTCCGAATTAGTCAGAGGGGAAATTGACATAGATGACGAAAAATGTATCTACTGTTCATTCTGTGCCGATTTATGTCCTGCTGAAGCGATCACTGTTAAAAACGTTCCAACAGCAACCAATGAAGTCGTAAACAATTCTATTGAAGTTGATGTATCTAAATGTATTTTCTGTGGAGTATGTAAAAGGATCTGTCCTGAAAATGCAATCAGGGAAGTCTGTGCCACATGTATGTACAATGATGAAATTGAAGTTCCTCAAGTCACAGGAGATGTATTCATTGTTGACGATACCTGTGTAAGCTGTTCCTGGTGTTCTGAAATATGTCCTAAAGATGCAATTACAATTACAAAACCATTTGAAGGTACATTAGAATTGAATGAAAATGAAGCAGAAGAAAAAATCTGTAAAGGTGAATCCTGTCACGCATGTCAGGATGTATGTCCATGTAACGCCGTTGAAATTGTTGATGGTAAGGCCTCAACCAATTTGGACTTCTGTAACTTATGTGGAGCCTGTATTACTGCATGTCCACAAAACATCAGAGAATTGTCAAGAACCGCTATGAAACTGGATAACATCAATTCCAAATCATGGAATGAAATCCTTGATTCATTGCTTGTTGGCAAATAATCTTAGTTAATCATATTCACCACAAAACTGTCACCATATAACCACCCTTTTTTTTAATTTTTGGTGCATATTTTTTAATTATTTATGTGTAGTAACTACACATTTTTGGTAAACCTAAAAAATATTTCTGATTTTTTCCAATTTCGTAATACTTTTATCATAAATTTTTATTACTTAATTTTGATATTTTTTTTAAATTTTTTCAAATTCAAGCATCTTAAGGATTTTATTTAAGATAAAATTATATTTTCATGTTATTCCGACTAAATGGAATGGATTTACAATGGATTTTTTTAATTTTAATGATTTTACTTAATTTTTAAAAATTTTTTTGTGTAGTATTCCCACAGTAATATAAAAAGCTTTCGACTTAATTCTAGTAGGCAAGTATATTTATATAAGAAAACATAAGTGTTATCATTACACATGGTGGTTTAAAATGCCGAAACATATTGCATCTGGTCTTAAATATTTGGCTGCGGTCAAGTTGAAGGATGCAGGGAAAAGTCATCAGACAATTGCTGACGAGTTGGGTGTTGACCGTTCAACCATTTCACATTATCTGAATGGTAGAAACCTGTCCTGGAACTCAATAGACGTTGCAAAGTCAATAACTGAACTATGTCCCAGAGATTTCCTGAAAATGGCCGAAGCAATATTTGACGAACCAGAACAGAGTCGAAAAATTGTGAATATTTGCAGAGAAAGAGATTTCGAAGTAATTATAGAAGATTCTTGTATTGGTTGCGGCTTATGTGTAAATGCATGTACAATGAAAGCTATTGAATTAGAATCATTGCAAGCCCATGCAGACTCCATACAATGTTGCGGCTGCGAGCTGTGTAGCGACGACTGCCCAACTGATTCTATAAAAATTTTGGAGATTGAATATGATTAGAAATTTAAAAGAGGTTAAAGACAACAACTTTGACATCATAAGAGATGCTGAAGAAGTCAGAAACTTGTCTTTCAATGACCATACCTGTTTAGGATGTGGAATCTGTGAATCAACATGTCCTGTCGAAGCAATTACATTAAATGCAATTGCTGTAGACGCACGTCACAGAATCTCAAACGACATCTACTTCAGTGGTCATGAAAAGATTACACAAAACTTCAAAGATGAATTTGATGTTCAAAGAATAAGCATTGACGAAAGTAAATGTGTATTATGTGGTATGTGCTCCGGATTATGCCCTGTTGATGCATTAGTATTGACTATTGATGGCGTACCAATCAGAGAAATCGATGCATATCCTCACTACAACGCTTTCTCAAAAATCGATGATGATGAATGTATTTACTGTAAAAGATGTGAAATTGCATGTCCACGTGACGCTATTGTCATTGAAAGAATTTTACCAGACCGTGCTGACTTGGTAACCGGTGAAATTGAAGTCGATGACAGCGAATGTATCTACTGTGGAGTATGTCAAGAATTATGTCCTGCAGAAGCTATCGTTGTTGACAAAGAAACCGGAAAAGAATCTATTGTCATTGACAAAGATAAATGTGTATACTGTTTAGTATGTAAAAAATCCTGTCCTACCAATGCTATCAAAGCACTTTGTAGATCATGTTCCTATGGTGAATATGATTTAGACCCTGCTAAAGCAGTAGTAACCGGTAATTCTGTAATCGATTCAGACTTATGTGTATTCTGTGGATGGTGTGAAGGAGTATGTCCAACTGATGCAGCAAAACACAAAAAACCGTTTGAAGGTACTATTGAAGTCGACGATGATAAATGTCAAGCTTGTGGAGCTTGTGTTGATATTTGTGGTTGTAACGCTTTAGCATTCCCAGTATCAAGCGGACCAGGTTCAAGAATGGAACATGTTATCGCTAACAATGAATACTGTGTAAAATGTAAAGCATGTGCAAAAGCATGTCCTAACGGTGCTATAACTGTAACTAGAACCGAAATCGATCACACTCCTATTAATTCAACTACCTGGAAAGAAGCTTTAGACGCAATTAAAGATTAGGTGATTCGATGGAACTTAAAGTTAATCAAGATAATTGTTTAGGATGCGGGATTTGTGTAATCGCATGTCCTGTAAATGCTGCCATCAGTCCGGAAAACGCTGGTGGTAATGGTGCAAAGACTGAAGAAGTTATTATGATGGTAGAAAACGGATTCATCAAACTTTTCAGTCCTGAAAAATGTGAAGAGTGTGGAACATGTCAAATGTTTTGCCCAGTAAATGCTATATGGTTAGAATAGGGGGATAAATCTATGCATTATGCTAATACTTATTTAGAAAAACCTGTAGTACCTGATGTAAAAATTACTGGTGAAGGAACAACCGATGTTTTAAAATGTATGTTAAACACTGGTTCTGACATCTACCAAGGTGCTTGTAAAAAAAGAGGATCCACATTAAAACAAGAGTACAAAAACGCTTCAGGTACTTGTTACATGGATCCAAGAGATATGGCAAAATTAGGTGTAAACAACTGGGATACTGTACTTGTAAAAACCGATTTCGGTGAAGTAGTAGTAAACTGCGCAGTATCAAGAGATGCACCTCACGAAGGAACTGTATTCATTTGTAAAGGACCATGGGCCAACACTATTGTAAGTCACGACACTTACTGCTGTTCAGACCCTACCTACAAAGGAATCAGATGTACTGTCGAAAAAACCGACAGAAAAGTATTACTCATGGCTGACTTAATGAGATGGGTATACAAAAAATACGTTGATGAAGAAGATGACGATGTTGTTGAAAACATGGAATCTTTAGGTGAAAGACCTGTTTATCACGGACGTAAATGGGAGGAGTTGATTGACCATGACTTATGAACCACCTGTAACTGATTACGATTACATTGTTGAAAACTGTACCTGTGCATTCTGTGGTTGTAACTGTGACGATTTGGATTACCTTGTAAAAGATAATCACGTTGTAGCAGTTAGACACGCATGCAGATTAGGAGCAAGTAAAATCATGGAAGATATGGACCAAAGATTAATTGTTCCAATGATTAGGGATGAAAACGGAGAACTTATGGAAGTAGACTGGGATACCGCTTTAGACAAAGCTGCTGAATACATTGCTAATTCCATCAGACCAGTATTCTACGGTTGGTCAGAAACTTCCACTGAATGTATGAAAGAAGGAGTAGCATTAGGTGAATACATCGGTGCAGTATTAGATAACCAAGCTACTATCTGTCACGGACCTTCTCTGCAAGCTGTGCAAAACGCAGGTTACCCTATTCAAACCTTAGGAGAAGTTCAAAACAGAGCAGACGTTGTTGCCTACTCTGGAAGTAACGCTATGAACTCTCACCCAAGACACATGGCAAGATATGCTGTGTTCTGTAGAGGATATTTCAGACAAAGAGGAAGATTCGACAGAACTGTTATTACCATGGACCCTAAATTCTCCGATACCGCTAAATGTTCAGACAAATGGATCGGATTTGAACAAAACGGGGACTACGGTTTCTACAATGCTATTAGAGCAGTTCTCAGAGGAAAAGAATTATACCAAGACGTAATTTCCGGTATTCCTAAAGAAGACATTTACGAATTAGCTGAAGAGATGAAAAACGCAGAATTCGGTGTTCTCTTCTTCGGTTTAGGTTTAACCCACACATTATCAAAACAAAGAAACATTGATATTGCAA
Organism: Methanobrevibacter sp.; assembly: GCF_045120835.1. GTDB lineage: Archaea > Methanobacteriota > Methanobacteria > Methanobacteriales > Methanobacteriaceae > Methanocatella. The sequence continues at coordinate 35,208 of NZ_JBGVFE010000043.1, read as the reverse complement.
TTAAAATGGTACAGGACCTAAACAAATACAGTAAATGGGGTCTTACTCCAATGAGAGGTCACTTTAACGTAAACGGATTCAACATTTTCATGGCATTCGAATGTGGATTTGCTTTCGGTGTTGACTACTGTAGAGGTTACCCTAGATATATGTTAGGAGAAACCAACACTATCGATTTATTAACCAGAAAAGAACCAGACTGTTTCATGGTTATTGCAGCTGACCCTGGTGCTCACTTCCCTAACGGAGCAAACCAACACTTAGCTAACATTCCTGTTATTCAAATCGATATTCACTGGGGTCCATCAACCGAACTCGCTGATGTAGTATTGCCAGGTTCATTCATTGCTGTTGAATGTGCCGGTACCAGTTACCGTATGGATGGTGTTCCTATCTACATGAAAAAAGCAATCGACAAACCAGAAACCTGTCGTGACGACGAATGGATTGTCCGTGAATTGAAAGAAAGAGTAATGAAACTCAGAGAAGAGCCAAACGTAGCTCCAAAATATGTGCCAAATCCAAACGCACTATAAAGGTGATATAATGGAATATATTCTTAAAAACGGTATTGTCTACGACCCAGCCAATGAAGTAAATGGGGAAAAGATGGACGTTATGTTCAAAGACGGTATCATTGTAGATAACGTATCTGCAGATGCTAAAGTATTAGACGTTACCGATAAAATAGTCATGCCAGCAGGTGTTGACCCTCACGCACACGTTGCAGGTCCTAAATTAGTAGTAGGAAGATTATACAGACCTGAAGATTCCAGAAGAGGTGTTACTCAAAAAACCAAAGTATTAAGATCAGAATCTGGATTCTCCATTCCAAGTTGTCCTGCAACCGGTTACAGATACTCAAGATTAGGTTACGGTACTGTTGTAGAAGCAGCTATGCCTCCTCTTGAAGCAAAACACACTCACGAAGAAATCGCAACTATTCCACAATTAGATATTCCAGCTTTACCATTATTCGGTAACAACTGGTTCGTAATGGAATATGCAAAAGATAACAATATTGAAGACATCGCAGCATTCGTAGCTGCATGGTTAAAAATATCCAAAGGTTACGGAATCAAAATCGTAAACCCATGTGGAAGTGAAGCATGGGGATGGGGTATGAACGTACACGGTTACAATGACAAAGCACCATACTTTGATGTAACCTCCAAAGAAGTAGTTATCGCTTTAGCAAAAGCAAACGAAATGTTAAACTTACCTCACTCTATTCACATTCATCCTAACGATTTAGGACACCCTGGTAACTACACTACCACTCTCGAAACCATGGATTCTGTTAAAGACATTAAAAAAGGTTCCGGCGCAGCTGAAATCAGAAACCAAACCATGCACGTTACTCACTTGCAGTTCCACTCATACACTGGTAACAGTTGGAAAGACGCTGGATCTGCAGCTCCTGAGCTCGCTGACTACATTAACAAACACGATCACATTACCTGTGACGTAGGTCAGGTCACTTTGGATGAAACCACTACAATGACTGCAGATGCTCCTATGGAATACGACTTATTCAAATTATCCGGTCTCAAATGGACCAACAAAGATATTGAATGTGAAACCGCAGCAGGTATCATTCCATGTATTTACTCAGGTAAAAACCCTGTTAACACATTACAATGGGCTATCGGTTTAGAATTGTTCTTAAGCATTAAAAACCCATGGCAAGTATGTTTAACAACTGACCACCCTAACGCAGGTCCGTTCACCAGATATCCTAGAATCATTTCCTGGTTGATGAGTAACCAAAGAAGAATGGAAATGATTGAAAACAGAGAAGTACACAAATGGGCAGAAAAAAGAACCACTCTTGCAACTCTTGACAGAGAATACGATTTCTACGATATTGCAACTATTACAAGAGCTGGCCCTGCTAAAATCTACGGATTCACCGACAGAGGTGCACTTACTCCTGGATACAGAGCTGACATTGCAGTATACGACATAAATCCTAATGAAATTGATCCATCCAGACAAGCTGCTGATATCGAAAAAGGTTTCGATGTTGCTCAATACACAATTAAAGATGGTCAAATCTTAGTGAAAGACAAAGAAATTGTTAAAGTTAAAGAAAGCCAAAACGTTTGGGTTAACGTAAAAGGATGGGAACAAAACGAGCAAAAAGTTATCGACAACATTATGCCGTTCTTCACCCAATACTACTCAGTCAAATGGGAAAACTACCCAGTACACGACCACTACGTATCCAACCCAATTAGAGTAGACGTTGATGGTAAATAGGGGTGATTATTGTGAAAACAATTACATTTGATCAAATAAAAACTTCTTCAATCGCTTTGGAATTCGATGAATTAATTCCTGATGAAATTTATTCATGGACCGAAGCTGATTTCGCAAAATATCAAGTTCCAATTGGAAATTCAAGATTCCCAATCACTGACTTCTTCAATATAACTGTAGAAGGAGAAGCTAACGGACCTGATGAAGTTGAAATGATTTTAAACGGTGATTTAAACAGAGTAAAATACATCGGTTGTAAAATGAGCGGTGGAAACATCGTATGTAACAGCAGTGTAGATTTACACGTTGGTGCAGAAATGTCTGGTGGTTCCATTCTCGTTAAAGGTAACGCAGCAGCTCACGCTGGAAGAGAAATGTCTGGCGGATACCTTGAAATTGAAGGAAATACCAAAGAATTCACTGGTGCTTCATACATTGGTGAATGGAGAGGTATGACCGGTGGTGAAATCGTTGTCGGAGGTAATGCCGGAAAACAATGTGGTGAATGTTTAACCGGTGGTAAAATCCACGTTAAAGGTAACTGTGATATTTTAGCAGGTATCCACATGACCAAAGGTATTATCGAAATTGACGGTGACGTAAACCGTTGGCCTGGTGGACAAATGAAAAACGGTAACATCATTATCCACGGATTCCTCGGAAGATTACTCGAAGGATTCGTATTGGATGGTATCGTAGTTGATCCTGAAGTGGACGGTATCACTTTCCCAGGTAAATACATTAAATACACTGGAGATATTGGTCTCAACGGTAAAGGTAACCTTTACTTAGGTGCTGAAGCTAACAAAGAAAAATTAGCTACTTACGGCGAATTAGACGACGAATATACTTCAATCAGAGAATACAGGAATTTATAATTCCTCTCTCTTTTTTCTTTTTTTTAAGTTGTGGTAAAATGATAGAAGAAGTTGAAATGACCTTAGATGATGCAATTGAATATGTCAGGAACAATGTTCAGGTTAGAGACATTTTGGAAATATCCTACAGCAGAATTTTTGCTCCAGGTGAAGTTTTAGGCATTACCGAAGAGGATGAAATGACTGGAGAAGGTCTCAGAGTTGGTTTGCAGTTAACCGGTGAAATATTAAATCAATGTATTGAAGTCGATTTCAATGAGATCGGTGAGGATTTAATTGAAATGAGGCATATTCATGATGATAAAGAACTTGTAATCGAGATTCTTTAGATTCTCTTTTTTTATTGAAATTTTTTTTGTTCGTATGAATACAAACATTTATATGTTATGAAACATATTGTTATATAGGAGTTGATTATCATGAAAGAATTAAAGTTAACTACCGAACAAGCAGTGAATTACTTGAAAGAAAATGTAAAAATTCATGATAAACTGGAAATTTCATATAACAGAATTTTTGCTGAAGGTGAAGTCCTGAACGTTGATTTTTCCGAATACTTTGGCGAACCGGGATTCAAATTGCTGGTGTCCCTTGATGAAAGTGACCTGGGAGCCACTGTAGAAATAGATGTATATGAGGTTCAGGAGGACATAATAGAATTTGTTCACTATCCTAAAAATGGCGAAGATGCGGAAGTAACTGTAATCTGATTACAGCCTTTCCATTTTTTCAAAAGGAATTAGTTTTTCAATGGCCTTTACTTCAATATCTATTCCGCTTTCTTTTACAGCACCAATTGAGTTAAGCCCACCACCAGTGATGACACCAAAGTTATAGTTGTCGACCTTTGAATTATATACCAGTTCTCTAGGTTTTCCAATTTTATAGATGGAAAATCCTATGTTATTTAAGATATCCAACAGATGCACTGCCCTGTCCCTTGATACATATGGAATTTCCTTTACGCTTGCCAATATTTTATTCGGCTTGTTTCCGGTAATTGAAGTCATGTTCTTTGATAAAAAGATTTTGTGGGGATCCAGTGTTGTCCCATTGTATGAAATCAGGTCAATGAATAATGGCGGTTCTGTCAATTCCAGCAATCCACTGAATTTCGGATTGCTCATTATTCCATTGTTTATCAATATTCCATCGATACTCAAGCTGCATGTTGTGGCAATGCCCACTTTTTCATCGTTGTCCGGATGTGGAATCAGTTTGTAGAATGGATTGATGTATTTTGGATTGTTATTGTAGGCGTCTTCCATAATTGATAATGCGGAATCTAATTTGTCCCTGTTGACATAGGATACATTGGCAATTATTTCTCCCTTCTGTTTTTCAACATCAAAATTGACCTGCTGTATCAGATTCCATGATTTTGAAAGTAAAAATGGTAATTTCGGTTGTTTTTCAACTGATGGAGTCTTTAGGGGGGAGTCAATAATTTCAGTGATTGGAGACAATGTGTTGAAATTCCTTATCTCTTCAGCCAGTTTAATGTCAATATCTTCTCCCAATTCTTTTATTGCACAAAAAGGAGTTATTCCTCCAACTATGGCTATTCCAACCATTCCATCAGGAACCGGCAGACCCAATAGGTCCTGGCCCTCTTTAGATATTCCGATTACTCCTCCAATTCCAATGTTTTCCAGCTGATTTATGATGCTGAGAGTTTTTTCCTTTGCAATTCCCGGAATCAGTCTGAAGTTTGCGGGAATCAATCCGGTGCCTTTTGTAATCACATCCAAAACGGATGTTAGCTTTGAATTTGAAAATGCGTCCAGCGGGGTAACTGAAGTCTTTTTGTAGGATATGATTTCAGTGAAGTTCATTGGATGGTTGTTTTCAATTTTTAAGAGCCCTCCATATTGAGGCTGGGATGCAATTCCGTTGTTCAGGAGCACTCCATCGATTGTTGTTCCGCAAATTGTAGTGACTTCGATTTCACCGGTGTTTTTATCTTCATTTAAATTAACGTAAGGACTAACACAAAGACCACTTTTAAAAATTTCTTTCATTATATTGATCGATTCTTCATTATAAACAGTTGAGGTATTCACAACTACATTTCCTATTTGCTCCATATATAGGAAGTCAGTTAAATAAATCATTTCTTCAAATTTTGAATAAATGAAATCCACCTGGTCATATATCAATCCCTTTTCAAGCTTTTCAAGACCCAAATCAGTAATTACTCTTCCTGAATATCCCTTTCTTTCGGTATATCCCTTTTCATCTAAAATCTGCATATGGTATCTTACTGCACGCTCACCCAAGTTAAAACCTTTCTCCTTTAACTCATCAGCTATTAGTTTGGATCCTATAGGTTTTTCCTGTTTTGCAAGTATTCTTAGAATTTCAATGATTCGGGATTCTGATTCTGACATGAAAAGCCCCATATAAAAATAAAAAATAAATATTTAGATTTAAATATCTAAATACTTTCTTTGTTCGTATCCAAATACCTGAACACGATATTCGTCCCATTCCTGATATTTAAGCTCGAGGAACTTTTCGCTGACATGAGGTCCAAGGGCATTCAATATCAGCGGGTCCTTTTCAAGGGAATGGTAAGCTTCCCATAAGCTGGTAGGTAACACTTCAATTCCTGCAGCTTCACGCTCTTCCTCGCTCATGCTGTAAATGTCGGCTTCAACAGGTTCTCCAGGGTCGATTTTGTTTACAATACCGTCAATACCTGCTTCTAACATTACTGTAAATGCAAGGTATGGGTTACATGCAGGGTCTGGGGACCTGTATTCGATACGGGTTGCCTTTCCGCGTGCTGCCGGAACTCTGATTAGGGCAGACCTGTTTCTAAAACCATATGCCATGTATACTGGAGCTTCGTAACCTGGCACCAGACGTTTGTATGAGTTGACGATAGGATTTGTAATGGCTGTTACTGCTGGAGCGTGTTTGAGTAATCCTCCCATAAAGTGAAGCGCATCACTTGAAAGGCCGGTTTCTGAATCCGGATCTGAGAAAAGGTTTTTATCTCCCTTGAATACTGACTGGTGACAGTGCATTCCACTTCCGCTCACGCCAAAGAACGGTTTTGGCATGAATGTTACCCTGTAATCCATCTGGTCAAAGGTAGCCATATTGTCTACGATAGCCTTGATTGCCTGTTTGAATGTGATTACTGCATCGGCAGTCTTGAGAGCGTCCTTGAATTTGAATGCGATTTCGTTTTGACCCGGTGCCACTTCGTGGTGAGATGCTTCCACTTCAAAGTCAAGGTCTTCCAGGTTTAGAGTTAGCTCTCTTCTAAAATCAGGGCCCTTGTCCAAAGGTTCCACATCAAAGTATCCTGCGTTATCGTATGGCATCGGATATCCGTTTTCATCAATATCGACAATGAAGAATTCCGGTTCTGGTCCTATGTTGTATTGAAGGCCCATATCTGCAAGTTTTGCAAGGGATTTTTTAAGCACTCCTCTTGGATCGCCTAAAAACGGTTCATGGTCTGCGGTCCATACGTCACAAATGAATCTGCATGTTGCGGATTCTTCAGGTCTCCATGAAAGCCTTGAATATGTATTGATGTCAGGTTTCAATACAAGGTCACTTTCATTGATTCCAACAAATCCTGCAATGGATGATCCGTCAAACAGCATTCCTTCATTAAATAGTTCACTCATGTCTTCTCCGTTAAATGGAATGACAATAGTTTTTACGGTACCGTTAATGTCAACAAATTGCAAACGGATGAACTTGATGTTGTCCTCTCTCATTTTTTCTGCTACAGCTTGAATCTTTTCTTCTGGAATATCACTCATCTTCATGGCTCCAATATTTTATAGTCGGAAAACATTTTCCTATTGAAAATATATTTCCTTTTTGTAGTATATAAACTTTAATATATGATTTTTAGTATAGTTATGTGTAAGTTTTATTTTTTTTTACTGAAAATTGTTTTAATGATTTCAAGAATTGATATATTTTTGTTCAATATGTATAAAAAAAGAATAGGTAATTTGACCCAATGTTTAAATTCCATTTGGGATTCCGATTAAAAGTGGTCAAATTCGTCTCCGAAGTATTCGTATACCTTTTCAAGCTCTTCAGGAATATTCAGAGTTTGTGTACAAAATGGTATGCATTCTCCACAGTCAACACAGTTTTCAGCCCTTGCATCCTCATCAATCAATGAGAAATATTGCATGGCGCTGGCTTTGGGGTTCTGCATCATGTGTGCAATGTTGTATTCGGTCAGACAGTTGATGATGTCAACTCCATGAGGGCACGGCATGCAATACCCGCAGCGGGTACACCTATTGCCCAGAAAGGTTCTGTAGGTTCTTGCTACTTCCCGTATCAGCTCTTGGTCATTTTCTGAAATGATGTCTTGTCTTGAAGCTATTTCTATATTTTGCCTGACCTGTTCAAAGCTTGTCATGCCGCTGAAAACACAATCAACATCGTCACGGTTCCACAGGTATTGGAGGGCCCACTCGACTGGTGTTCTTTTGGTTTCGGCCATGTCCCACAGCTTCTGCACCTTGTCGGGAATGTTTTGAACAAGCCTTCCGCCTCTTAGGGGTTCCATTATCATGCTTCCCACATTGATCTGCTTTAGATACTCAAGGCCCATGACTCCGGACTGATAGTATTCATCCAGATAGTTCATCTGGGTCATGACAACTTCCCATTTTGGATATTCGTCAAGTATTTCAATGAGATAGTCAACCTCAATATGTGATGAAAATCCGACATGTCTTATCTTGCCTGAAGCCAGACAGTCATCAAGAAAATCCAGGACATCCAGTGAATTGACTCTGTTCCAGTCGGGGACGGTCATGGAGTGGAGCAGATAAACGTCAATGTAGTCTGTTTGAAGTTTGCTGAGCTGTATGTCAAGATAATGTTCAAAGTCAGAGTGCTTTTCCATCAGCCATGAAGGCGATTTTGTCTGCAGGATTATCTCATCTCTCAGGCCGTTTTCACTAAGAAAGCTTCCTAGAAATTTTTCGCTGTTTCCGTCGCCGTCCAATCCTACGCTATGGTATGGATATGCGGTATCGATTATGTTGATTCCGTTTTCAATTCCGTATGTAAGCATTTTTGACGCTTCGGCCTCATCAATATCAGCATTATTAGCTTTTGTTGGAAGTCTCATTGTCCCAAAACCCAGTCTTGAAACCTTGAGATTGCTTTTTCCAAGTGTGTTGTATATCATTTCAAATCCTCAAATGCTAATTTGTTAAAAAAAGTATAAAATTGTTATGATTTGTATAAATTGCCTTAAAAAAATAGTATTTAGATGGAAATATTCCTGGGATTTAGGATGCCGGGGGCGGGATTCGAACCCGCGATCTCACGGTATCCCAGGAATAAGCTAGAGCACTGCTTTATTACCCTATGAGCCGTGCGCTCTAACCAGCTGAGCCACCCCGGCATCTAACAAATATATGTATTTTTATCATTACATTTAAAGTTTTTGTTTTTTAGGGTTTTTTTGAGGTTGTTTCAATTTTTGTCAAAATATTTTTTTTCAAGTCTAAAAAAGTTATATTTAATAACTGCTAAGTTCAAAAAAATAACATTAACAATTTTTAACTTGATGATATTATGAGTAAAGTAAAAGACATGTCACTTGCACCTGAAGGTGTAAGAAAAATAGAATGGGTTCAAAAACACATGCCTGTTTTGGAACACATCAAACAAGATTATCTGGAAACTCAACCGTTCAAAGGAATAACTATCGGGTCCTGCTTGCATTTGGAACCTAAAACCATCAATTTAGGTTTGACTTTGATGGCAGGTGGGGCTGAAGTGGCGATGACCGGATGCAATCCGCTTTCCACTCACGACGATGCAGTTGCAGGAGCGGCTGATTTGGGCCTTAACGTTTACGGTTGGAGAGAACAGGACGATGAGGAATATTACCAAACCATTAACATGGTTCTTGATCACAAGCCTGACATAATCATCGACGATGGAGCGGACATGATTATGGTTCTTCACAATGAAAGAACAGAGCTCCTAAAACATATCAAAGGAGCATGTGAAGAAACCACAACCGGTGTGCACAGACTTCAGGCAATGCACGCTGACGGAGCATTGAAATTCCCTGTAATTGCCGTTAATGACGCTTACACAAAATACCTGTTCGACAACCGTTACGGTACCGGACAGTCAAGTTTCGATGCAATCATGGGAACAACTAACATGGTAATTGCAGGAAAGACTGTTGTTGTCTGCGGTTACGGATGGTGTGGAAGAGGACTTGCGCTTAGAGCAGCAGGTTTAGGTGCTGATGTAATAGTAACTGAAGTTGATCCTATCCGTGCTTTGGAAGCACGTATGGACGGATACCGCGTAATGACCATCAGGGAAGCGGTAAAACAAGCTGACTTAATCATAACTGTAACCGGAAATGCAGACATCATCTGCGGTGATGACTTCAAATACATGAAGGACGGATGTATGCTTGCAAATTCCGGACACTTCAATGTTGAAATCAACCGTCCTGATTTGGAGGCCATTTCAACTGGTGTTAAGGAAGTGCGCGAAAGTATTGAGGAATTCACCACAAAAGACGGTCGCAAAATCTACCTGTTGGCAGACGGTCGTTTGGTAAACCTTTCTGCAGCACGAGGACAGGGCCACCCTGCTGAAATCATGGACATGAGCTTTGCCGTACAGGCGCTGTCAGCTAAACACATTCTTGAAAACGATTTGCCTGTTGGCGTAACCAAGGCTCCTGATGAAATCGACTACACCGTAGCAAGCATGAAACTGAAAGCTATGGGAATTGAAATCGACTCATTAACCGATAAGCAAAAAGCCTATATGGCCAATTGGCAGGAAGGAACATAAATTCCTTCTAATACTTTTTTTTATGTCTTATTTTCGCTATGTCGATAATGGAAGTGGACCTACCAAACTCTTCATTGGGGGAGTCCATGGAAATGAGGGCGTAACATCTCTTGAATTCATTAAAGGGATTAATCAGGAGGATCTGTCGCCCGGACAGTTCTATTTTTATAATTTTGATAAAACTCCTTATATCTCCACAATCAGGAAGGAATATTATGAGTCTCCGTTGGGCTTGAAGATTCTTGATTTGATTGAGGAGTTAAGGCCTGATTTCTACACTGAACTGCACTGCTACAATCTGAAAAACTATGAAAGGCTGACTTCAATGGAAAGGTATAGGCAAACCGGAATTCCTCCATTGATTAAACTTGGAAATCATGTGCTTGTTTCGTCTGTATCTCCTTTAATTCGAATGACTTATTTTACAACCGATACCGTCTGCAAGACATTGGAAATTCCATGCTTTGAAAAATTGACTCCGGAAATCATTGAAAAGTACGATTTTGATAAGGGCCTTGCCTGCAGAACTTATGAAGACCTGCTTAAGCTGATTTTGATATCCCCTTCACGAAAGCATTTCGAAAGTGAAATGATGATAAGATACAAAGAGCAGGTGTTCCTGGCAATGGAATATGCAAAAAAAGTTTTCGGCGAAGATTTTCCGCCTTATTAGATATTGATGGCTTCTGGGTTTTGTGGTGGTGAGAAACCATCAACACCTGGGATTCTATGAATATATTGAATAAAGTAATAGCCTTCCTTGTCCCCTTGACATTCGCTATCTTAAAGTGTTTTAATACAATCTGGGGTGTGTGGTGGTAGATTGTATTTTGTGTATCCAATATTTTGAATCCATTTAAATATATTATTATAAGTAGTATATAAACTAATGCATAATGCATGTTATATTATACTAAAACCAGGCGTCAAGACTGCCTTGGGATGAATTCAGATTTTTTAGCTTGTCTGATGCTTTAGCTACACGCTCTTCTGAGAATCCATGCTGATAGCTTAAAAATTCGATTATTTTATCCGGCTGAGGCTTTTCCCATTTGATTTTATAATCGGTATTCACGTTATGCTTCAGGAATATATCGCGAACTTCACCGAGGTCATGGCTTGACTGGCTTTGAAGCTCATCTATTTTTTCCTTAAGTTTGCCGTTGTGAGCTAATTTAAGAGCTGTTTTAGCGCCGATTCCCTTGAGTCCTTCACAAAAGTCGGTTCCAATTAGGATTCCCATGTCAACCAGCTGTTCTCTTGTGATGTCCAACTGCTTGAGGACCCGGTCCAGCTGGTAGTATTCAAGGTTTCCAAGGTTTGATGAAACTGCAAGGTTTCTGACAACCCTTTTTGCACCGAACAGAAGACAGTCATAGTCCTGTGATGCGACAGCATAGGCATCACCGTTTGCAACAAGATATGCGGCCTGAGCTTCACCTTCTCCCTTGGCCTCAACATAAGGTATTCCCATATATGTAAGAAGCTTTTTTGATGACTCTATGATTTCGGGAGATAGCTTGGATGACCTCATTGCAAATTTGCGGGCCTTTTCCGTGTCTCCTTCAGCCAGTGCCTCCTTGTAAATCTGTTCGGCTTCATCCCTGACTTCTCTCCTTTTTGCCTGTGTTTCACTTTTAAGTTCAGGCGCCTTGCCGTCAAAGATATAGATTGGCTTTATGTCCTTTTCAATCATTGAGGAGTTCCTGTATAGGATTCCGCTTAAGTGTGAGGTTATGTTGCCGTTTTCATCAGTCAAAGGCCTTCCATCCCGCTGTCTGATTGTTGATAGGAACTGATAAAGGGTATTGAATGCATCTATTGAAACCACTCTTCCTTCCAGATCCTTAAAGCCTATTGTTTCCGGTTCCACAATATCCTTAAGCTTGACACCCATCCAATCACCTGAAATGAGATATTGGAAATACCTCTTTAATCCACATGAGTATTTCGTCATTGTTGATTATGACATAATCCCTTGCGAGCATATCCTCATCTGTCTTGAAAATCTCCTTTAGAAGGGCATTAGGCTTTTCAATCCAGATGTTTTTGATTTCACGACGGGATTCGATACTGTAATTTTTTAGGATTCTGCCGATCGGTATGTCTGCCCTTACCAAATCCGCACAGATGTCCTTTGAGCATCTTCCTAATGGAATATGTGATATGGCATATATCAAAGGTTTTCCGTTCCTGTGCATTATTACTTCCCTGAAATTGATTTCCTCACCCTCATTGATGTTTAGCAGTTCTGCATGCTCCTTGTCTGCAACATCAAAATGCTGTTCGATGGTTGTGAGGGAAATTTTGCCGAAAAGCACATCCAAAATGGCTGTAACGGACCCGTCTGTTGTCAGAAGAATTTTTTGAGCATGTGAAAATTCCTCATCGTTTTCCTCTTCTAATTTGTTGATTTTATCAATTAGACTTCTGTTTGCTTCGTTTTTATCAATGGTCATATTTTTTACACCTATATGTCTTTAGGATTTGTAAGGACTCCGGTCAGTGCGGAGGCCGCAACGACCTTGGAGTTGGATAAGTATACTTCGGATTTGGGATCTCCCATCCTGCCCTTAAAGTTACGGTTTGTAGTGGAAATGCAGGATTCCCCTTCTGAGAGAACTCCCATATGCCCTCCAAGACAAGGTCCGCAGCCGGGATTGCAGATGATCGCTCCGGCGTCAATGAAGGTATCGATGTATCCCAGATGAATGGCCTGCTTGTAGATTTCCCTGGAAGCAGGTAAGATTAATAGTCTGATGCTGTCGTCGATTTTTCTGCCTTTCAGTATTTTGGCGGCATCCTTCAAATCAGACAGCCTGCCGTTGGTACATGACCCGATCAGGCACTGGTCGACTGATGTGCCTTCAATCTTTGAGATGTCCTTGACATTGTCAACGTCATTCGGACAGGCGATTTGAGGCTCCAGATCGCTGATGTCAAAGTCAAGCTCCTTTTGATAAACCGCATCCTCATCTGATTTTACTATGTTCAGCTGTGAAGGGCTTTTGTTTGTTCTTTTTGCGATATAATCGATGACTTCCTTATTCGGTTCCATTATGCCATTCTTTGCACCCATTTCAATTGCCATATTGCACATTGTTGCTCTGCCTTCAACGCCCATCTTCTCTATTGTCTCGCCGCAGAATTCGGCGGTCTTGTAGGTTGCACCGGCGATTCCTATGCTTCCGATAATGTTTAAGATGATGTCCTTTGGTGCAATGTATTCATTCAGCTGTCCGGTAACGTTCATCCTAATTGCTTCAGGCACCATAAACCATGTCTTTCCGGTTGCCCAAACCATTGCAAGGTCAGTTGCACCCATGCCTGTTGAAAATGCTCCGAAGGCACCATAGGTACATGTATGTGAATCGGCACCGACAACAACCATGCCGGGTTCCACAAGACCCATTTCAGGCACTACCTGATGGCAGATTCCTTCGCCGTGAATGAAGTTTTTAGTGATATTCTGCTTTTCGATAAACTGGCGGCATACCTTCTGAAATTCAGCAGATCCTATGGTGTTTGCAGGAACGTTATGGTCGAAGATAATGGCTATCCTTTCAGGATCCCACACCTTGTCGGTTATCTTTTCAAATGTCTTGATTGCAGGCGGGCTTGTTCCGTCATGGGACATTGCAAGGTCGACTGGGATTTCTATAATCTCTCCTGGACTTACCTCATGGCCTGCCTTTGCGGATAATATCTTTTCAGTAATGTTCATAATCTTGCCTATTTTTTAGTATTCTTAACGATTTCCTTGAAAACCCTATCGTTAATGTATTTTCCTTCTTCTCTTTGTTTTTTAACTTGCCTTACGATTTCAATTAGCTCATCATCGCTCACGTCAAGTTCACATTCGTTCAATTTGGCTCTAACAGCTCTGCAGCCTGAATGCTTTCCGAGCACCAGTTGACGTTTCTGGCCCACAAGCTCGGGAACGTAAGGCTCATAGCATAAAGGCTCTTCGATGACCGCATCAACATGGATTCCTGATTCGTGTCTGAATACGTTGTTTCCGACAACGGGCTTGTTGTATGGAATAGGAAGTCCGCTGGCTTTTGAGACGAGATTTGACAGTTCGGTAATGTATTTTGTCTTGAATCCATAGTCCTTCCCGTATAGGATTTTTATGGCCATGATAAGCTCTTCAAGTGATGCGTTACCTGCCCTCTCACCGATACCATTGACAGTGGTTGAGATTCCCTTGGCCCCTGCCAGGACACCTGTTATGGAGTTGATCACGGCAAGGCCGAAGTCATTGTGGCAGTGAAGGGCAATGTTTACATCAATGTCCTTTACGAGTTCACGAACCATATAGTCAATTCCTTGGGGTGTGATTGCACCTGTGGTGTCTGCAATGTGAACCCTGTCCGCTCCACACTCTTCAGCTTTTGAGTAGATTCTCTTTAAAAACTCAATATCTGTTCTTGTAGCGTCTTCTGCTGAAAATGCAACATACAAACCATGGTCTTTGGCGTAATCGACTGCGGTTTCACACAGGTTGATTGCGTCCTGTCTTGTAATGTGCATCTTGTGGTCGAGATGGATATCTGATGTTCCAACAAAAGTTATGATACCATCAACGTCACAGTCAAGAGCGGCATCAATGTCTTCCGGTTTTGTTCTTGTAAGGGCTATGATGTCAGCGTCAAATCCTTCGCCTGCTATTGTTTTTACAGATTCCCTTTCCCTTTGTGAAACAATCGGAAATCCGGCTTCAATCTGATGGATTTTAAACTGATCCAACTTTCTTGCTATCTCTAATTTGTCGTTAAGGCTAAAACAAACCTCAGGGGTCTGCTCTCCGTCCCTTAGGGTTGTATCATATATTATTAAATCATCTGGAAATTTCAATTCAGATTCTTTGTTATAATGACTAATAAAATATTGCAAAATATCACTTCGTTAATTTAATATATAATATTAACATTTAGTCATTATTTAAGTTTTCTAAAAGTTCCATATAGGAAGTTCTCTCAAAACCGTCTGTAATCCCCAATCTTTCAAAAAGTTTGAAAATTTTATCCTGGGCGGTGCTGTAATCCTGGCTGTCATCTAAAGCAATTTCTATTTCCATATATGGATTCAAGCCTTCAACGTCATCAAGTGAGATTTCAAAATTTTCATAGGTGTAGTACTGTCGGTTTTTCCTGACGGTTCTTGCGGCTCTGAAACCCACTTCCTCAAATATGTCTTTAGCTTTTTGTGCACTTTCAATGGCCATTTCAACTTCCTTTCTTGTTTTTGCCTTGTCGTTGAGTTTGGGGCCCTTATAGGTTATGAAAGTGTTGTTGTCTGTGGTTCTTATCCTCAAGGCCTCATCTGTCTTTGCAAAATCAACGATCGGGCTTGCAAAATAGATGTCCTCCTGAAATTCCCTTTTGCTTTTGACTGCGCCAAGCTTTTCTAGTTTTTCTTCCATTTCCTTAAAGCTATCGATTCTAGCTTTGACTTCAACTTCTATCATGGTAATCAGTTTAACTTTTGTTGGTGTTAGTTGTTATATATATCTAAATCCTGCAATGCAATTATTTCACATTATCAGCCAAAGAAAATTGATAAGTCTGTATCTTCATCCAATCTTGGCATTATTTTGAGTTTATCGCTCACATAGTTCTGCAATAACTCAAATTTATTTTTTAAAATGCTCATGTCCATATTTTTTAATTCATTAGGGGATAAATCATTTTTAAAGTATTCTTCTTCTATAGTTTCAGCATATTCATATAATTTATTTTTGTTTCGTCATCTGAAACTTCTTGCTTAAAACCAATCTGAAATAATCCAATGTTGCTAAAATGAACAGTCTATTTGTTGAAATTTCAAATGTTTCAAAAAACCTTATTAAATCCTTGAGCTTTATCCCTGACTATTTTTTCACTGAAATCCTTTTCGTCGTTAAATGGCAAGGTTTCTTTCATTGAATTTAAAAAATATGCAAGTTCGTTTAATTTACTCATATAAATCACACTTTTGATATTGATTAATTTCACATTGTGGTGTTGTTTGGTTCTTTGTAATCTATTCTATATAGGTTTTAAGTTTAATTTAAAGTCAATTTTACACATTTGGAGCAATTTAACAAAGTGAGAACAACATTATTTTGAACTTTTCTTCATTGCCTTAATAAGCAAATCTACTTATCTATTTTTAGTGAAATAATACTGAAATGTAGTAAAGTTTATAAATAACTTATTTCAATACAAGATTTTCATTTTTATTTATAAAGGGTTTCCCATTTCAAAAATTTAATATTTTTAATTTTTTTAAAATTTTTCATAAATTTTCAAATAATCACTACCTTTATATACTATTTAAATAATATATTTAATTAGTAAAAATTTAACTAATTTTTTGTTTTCTTAAATTTTACTTACTACTTTTAAAAACGAATTGGAGGTTTTAAATTGACCGATGTTGAAATTAAAATTGAAAACATTGTTGCTTCTGCAAGCATTGGTAAGGATATCGTCTTAACTGAAGTATCCGAAGCTTTAGAAGGGGTTAATTTTAATCGTGAACAGTTTCCGGGATTAGTTTTTAAACTTAAAGATCCTAAAACAGCAGCATTAATCTTTAGCTCTGGTAAGCTTGTTTGTACTGGAGCGAAATCTATAGATGATTCCAAATTGGCAATCAAGAAAACTGTAGATTTAATGAGGACTATCGATACTGAAATTCCTCATGAGTTTGATATTAAAATTCAAAACATTGTGGCTTCTGCGAATTTGGAATCCACACTAAACTTAGAAGCGGTCGCTTTGGAATTGGAAGATACTGAATACGAACCTGAACAGTTCCCTGGTTTAGTATACAGATTATCCGACCCTAAAGTGGTACTGTTATTATTTGGTTCTGGTAAGGTAGTTTGTACCGGCGCTAAAACCAAAAGTGACGCTAAATTAGGCGTCGAAAGAGCTTACGATAGATTAAGTGAGCTAGATTTAATATAATTGGTGGTATTATTGATTAAACTTGTAGTATTTGACTTAGATAACGTTATTATTGATGGTGAAGCGATAGATGAGATAGGAAAATTAGCAAATGTTGAAGACGACATAGCTGAAATCACTGAAAAAGCTATGCAAGGTGAAATTGACTTTGAAACTTCTATTAAGGATAGAGTTCAACTTCTTGAAGGAACTTCAATTGAAGACATCGAGAAAGTTGCTGATGATCTCCCATTAATGCCTGGAGCTTGCAAAACCATCAAATGTCTAAAAGATAAAGGTGTAGATGTAGCTATCATTAGTGGTAGTTTTGATGTAGTGGCTGATAAAGTAACTGATAAACTTGGAGTTGACACAGTTTATACTAATAGTTTCACAGTCGAAGATGGTAAATTAACTGGCGAAGTGACTGGTCCATTAGTATCCGGTTCCAAACTGGATGTCTTAAAAGACCATGTCGAAGAAGCAGGAATTACTTTGGATGAAGTAGTTGCTGTTGGAGATGGCGCAAATGACATTTCCATGATTGAATCAGCAGGCTGCGGAATTGCATTCAATGCAAAAGATTCCGTTAAAGAAATTGCTGATATTGTAGTAGAAGAAAAAGACTTGTGCAAAGTCTTATGTGAAATTATTGATCAATTAACCACTGATGATGCTGAAGAAGAGACTGTTGAAGAAGTAGAAGCTCAAGAAGCTGAAGACGTAGCTGAAGAAGAAGTTCAAGATGCTGAAGCTGTTGAAGATGAAGCTGAAACTGAAGAAGCTGCTGAGGAAGAAGAAGCAGAAGAGGCTGAAGTTGAAGAAGCTGCTGAGGAAGATGAAGCTGAAGATGCTGCTGAAGAAGCTGAAGAAGAAAAACCTGAATTTGTTCTCGCAGACACCATTGAAGGTGTAAGAAAACAAAAAGATGAAAAAGAAGCTGAAATCGCCAAAGTTGCTGAAGAAAGAGAAGAATTCAACAAAACAGCAAGGGAACAACGCAAAATCAGAGATGAATTGAATGCATCCTTAAAAGAAAACTTAAACAAAGCTATTGAGTACAGAAACGAGCGTAATGAAATCAACAAAGAAGTTGAAGCTGCTAAAAAAGCTCGTAACGATGCAAACAATAAAATCAAAAGTCTTGAATGGAATTCCGGTAAACGCAACAAAGTAAAAATCGAAAACGAGATTAAAAAGATTGACAAAATCATTGAAACTCGTGTTCTCGATATCAAAAAAGAAAATCAGCTCGTTAAAAATGCTAACGACTTAAGAAAACAATTAATGGAAATTCATGAAGACGAAAGTGTTAAAGCTGAAGCTGACGAGTTAAGGAAAAAGTCCGAAGAGGAACATGAAAAAGTCATTGAACTTTCCGAAAAAGCTCAAGCGGCTCATGAAGAAATGCTTAAATACTTCAGAAAAACTGATGACATTAGAACTGCTGCTGATGAAGCACATAAAAACTTCATTGAAGCACGCAGAAATGCATCCGCTAAACATGAAGAATTTAAAGAAATCTTAAGTGACATCCATGTTATCAACAAGAAGTTAGGTTCCAACAAACCTAAACGCAGAAAATCCGATAACAAAGGATCTTCTGGTTCCAACAAAAACCGTGAAGAAAAACAGAGAGCTCAAGAAATCTTCGAAAAATTCAAACAAGGTGGAAAAGTCTCTACCGAAGAGATTTTACTCCTGCAAAAATACAATATAGGTTAAATTCATTTAACCTAACCATTTTCTTTTTTTTTAAGGTTTTAGCATGTCAGAAGAAAAAATAGAAACCTGCTTTATCTGCGGTAAAAAATTTGACATGAACAAGGCAGACCTTGGTTATTATCGTAACGGCCAGTTTCCGATTTGTGATTTCTGCGCTGACTTTTACCGTTTTTACAATGAAGACTTGACTGCCAAAAAAGAATAGTTTCCTTTTTTTACTTTCCCTATTTTTACTAATCTTTAACATTCATAAATTATCATTGATAAATTTTAAATATTATTTTACATAAATATAATTTTTATGTATTCAATTAAATTTGAATACATTGTAAGTTTATTATAATTATTAAAAAGGGGTAGATACAACTTGAAGATTAGTAAAATAATGATTTTAACTATTGTTTTGTTGGCTATCTTGTCATTTGGTGCAGTCAGTGCACAGGATGATTTAATGGATGATGTATCACACGCAGATGCTGATGCAGGTCATGAAACAATACAGTTAGATTCTAATTCTGATTCACTTTCTTCTGATGATTCCTCAAAGTCAATCTATGTTGACACTGCAGGATCTGATTCTTCAGATGGAAGTCAAAAAAGCCCTTATGCTACAATAAATAAAGCTATTTCAGAGACAAACGCATCTCAAAAAACAGTTATTTATTTAGGTGAGGGAACATTTGTTGGTGAGAACAATACTGATTTAAGTATTGGTTTGGCTCACAATGAAAATGGAGGCAGTTTAACTATAATCGGTAAGGGTATCGGTAAAACTATAATCGATGCAAATTATGAAGCGCCGATTTTCAAATCAATCAGTGCTGATGCTGTCGTGTCACTGGTCAACATTACTTTTGTCCATGGTAAAGGCAACAGCGGTTCTGCTATTTCCAATGCTGGTTTTTTAACAATTGACACCTGTCAATTCAGCAATTGTGAAGCAAGCGACTACGGTACTGTTTATCAGAGTGGAAATAACAATTTGACAATTTTAAATTCCAAATTCTCAAATAATAAGGCATACAATGGTGCTGATGTTTATTTTTCAAGAGAGAATTATTTGTTGACTCTTATCGGCAATGAATTTGAAAATTCAACAGTAAGTTCTTCATGGGCATATGGTGCTTCTGTTGATATGGAAAATGGTATCTCCATTATTAGAAACAATATATTCAAAAACATGCCGATTTCAAAATATCCTATTTTAGGTGTAAGATATAATAATGGTAAAAATATTGGTAATTTAACCGGCAATACTTTCATTAACTGTACTCATGATGGGGAGTATGGAATTTTATTCATCCAGAATTCCTACATAAAAAACAACAGGTTCATAGACTGTGCTGCAGATAACGGTCTTATCTACATCAACACCAATTTCAATGCTCATGTTAAATTCAGTGATGTTAATGCAGACGGCACTCAATTTGTGTTGACCGCAAATGTGACTGATGATATGGGCAACACTGCTAGATATGCAAGGGTTTACTTCTGTATCAATGGTAAACAGTATGGATATGCAACAACAACCAATGGTATTGCTACTTTAACCGTTAAAGGCTTATTTGACAATGGAGAATATGCTATTGATGGTTTTACTTCATCAGATGGTAGTGCTAATCCTTTCGAAAATACTGTTGAACCTGGAAAGTTAACTGTTAATTTTGATCATAATCCAATGGACTTATGGATTTCCCCAGATGGAAATGATGAAAGCGGTAACGGTTCAGTTGCCAATCCATTTAAAACAATTAAACATGCACTAGATTATGGTCTTGACAAATCAGTTGATGTGACCGTTCATCTTTTAAACGGAGTATATAATGAAACAGGAGATTATGATTTATCTTACAGTCAGGTTGCAAAAATATCTTTGGTTGGTGAATCCAAAGAAGGTACAGTAATCAGCGGTAATAATAAAAACGTATTTTTAACTTCCGATCAGTATACACAGGTATTGTTAAAGAATTTAACAATTAAGGATTTGGCCGGCACCAACTCTTTCAAGGTTCGTTATGCCACATTTGAAAACTGTATTGTGAATAATGTTAAAAGACTTTATGCACAAAATAGTCCTTCCCAGGTGGTATTTAGAAATGTACGCTGGACCAACTCTGAACAATTGATGATATATAATGGGGAAATATATGACTCTCACTTTGAAAACTTCACATCCGCCGGAACTGGTAATATATGGCTGGCTACCGTATCAAGTGATGATGAAATCATTGTCGAGAACTCCAAATTCATCAATATGACATGTACCGGTTACTCTGGTGGAGGAGTATTTTATGTTCAAGGTAATTTCAGAAGTATAAACAACACTTATGAAAACAACAAGGCCACAAGGGATGATGGCGGTGTAATGTCTGTGAGTGGACGCAGTATAGTTTCCATTAACGATACATTCAAAAACAACCATGCTGAAGGGGATTATGGTGTAGCAAGATTCTATTCCACAAGTAATAATGGAGATCCAACCTTGATTATTAAGGATGCAAAATTCATCAACAACACAGCTACCGGCAACGGTGGTGCAATAGCCCTTTATGGCGGACAATTGATTAACTGTCTGTTTGAAGACAATGTTGCCGGTGCTAACGGTGGTGCAATCTATAATCCTACACATTCAAAGGATGTGACCTTGTATGAATTAACATTAACCGATGTCACATTCAAAAATAATAACGCAACTAACGGTAAGGATATTTTCATAGCTCCATCAACTTCGACAAGTTCTTTCATCACCGTATTGCCTGACATGACTGTAACATTCAATGATTTAACTACAAAAGAATTGTATGATACTGTTTCAGCTGATGTAACTCACAAATCCGGAGCAGTTATTGGTGGAGGTAAAATCACTTTTTATTTAGGTGATTCACGCATAGGCGAAAGTGACCTTGTCAATGGCCGTGCCGAATTCAGTTACTTAGGATTTAAAGACGGCAACTATGTATTGTCAGGTATTTGGAATAATGCAGTGGATGATACCAAAATGATCAATGGTACCGTTAAAGTCTCTTTAAATAATTTAGAGGATAATGTAACTTTATATGTTTCAGATGCAAAAGGTAATGATTCAACCGCTGACGGCAGTTTGGATAAACCATTCAAAACTATTGATGCAGCATTGGCTTTTGGTTATACCAAATCCCAAGTAATATATATTAATGTTTTAGAAGGTACTTATGCTGGTGCAGGAAATACTAATATAACCACATTCTCTTCATTGGATATTTCCATCATTGGTCAAGGCAAGAATAAAACCATTATTGATGGTGAAAATAAAAACTGGTTCATGAAACTTTTAACTGGTATGGGCGGATCTATTAAATTGTACAATATGACTCTTGTCAATATGTCTACTAATTACATGCCAAGCAGGGCTATCGGTACATCAGCAATTATCACCGAAAGCGGTACTGAATTATTAGTGGATGGTGTTGAGTTCATTGCATGTCACGGAAATAGTGGTGGAGCAATTCTATCTCAAGGAAAATTGACAGTACTCAATTCTTACTTCTTCAACAACGGCGATTCCAATTATGGTGGTGCAATAAACAGTGAAGGAACTTTATATGTGGACAATTCCATATTCATTGGAAACCATGCTAAATGGGGTTCAACCATCTATTCCGCTGGTGAATTATTCTTCTATAACAGTATTGTTCAGGATTCATTGCGTGTAAACGGTATGAGCGGTGACTCAGTTGCAGTTGGTGCTAAAGGTAA
Source organism: Methanobrevibacter sp. (assembly GCF_045120835.1). Lineage (GTDB taxonomy): Archaea > Methanobacteriota > Methanobacteria > Methanobacteriales > Methanobacteriaceae > Methanocatella. The sequence goes on along the minus strand of NZ_JBGVFE010000043.1, from coordinate 12,845 downwards.
CGTTACCATAGTCAATTCAACAATTTTCAGATCAGGTAAAACCTGTCAAGAAATAATTGGAACCGGTCAGACCTGGGCTAACAATCCTTATTTCGTAGTTGGTGTAGCTGGTGAACGTTTAATAATCATCAACTCTACAATTGACGGATATTCAAAATCTTATAACTCTCAATATGCAAATTCTGGAGCTATCACTCCTACTATCGGTTGGAACACTGCTTATAAATCTCCTGAATTTTTAAGGGTATACAACACTAAATTCTATAATGTATATAGTGTAATAGCAGGTGTAAATGGAGACCAGGTATTTGACGGTTGTGTATTTGAAAACATGACTAATTTTGCAACTACAAGCAGAATTACTTCATCAGGTAATCTTGAAGTTAAAAATTCATACATTATTGATGACACCTTCAAAGTTACAAAAACCGCAGATTCCAATATTACATTTAACAATAACTGGTGGGGAGATAACTCACAACCTACATACACTGTGGGCAGCACTGTAACTCACCCTGACACCTGGTTGATTTTAACAGTCAACACTACCGAAGAGGGTAATGCAATTATAGCCTTCAAATCATTTGACGGTGAAAACGTAACCGATTATGATGGAGCAGCATATCCAAGGGAATTTGCTGTTGATGGCGTAAATGTTACTTTGAAAGTCAACAAAGGCACAATCTCAAACAATGTTGTCATTCCTTTACAGACAAGTTCAGACAACATATTCATTAATGCAAGTGTCGACAACCAGCAAGTCAACTTGACCAGAATCGTTGCAAACATTTCAGCAACCACTTCTCCAGTCTATGTTGGCCAGGTTCTTGTTGTTGAAGTTACCTCTCCGGACTATTTAAAAAATAACGTAACTGTTGTTGTTGACGGCAAAAGATTTACCGCTCCTATTACCGGCACTAAAACTATCGTGAATGTTACAGGTCTGGCTGCAGGAAACTACACTGCAAAAGTCTGTTATTTCGATGAGGTCTATTTGGTTCAGGCTGTTGATTTGGACGTTAAAATAATCGGCATCGTCATTAATGCCAGTGATGTTGAAAAATTCGTCAACGGACCTGAAAAGTTAGATGTAACTGTAGTTGACAGTGACGGTAAGATTTTAGCTAATCAGACAGTTACCGCAACCATTGCTGGCAAGACCTTAAATGCAACTACTGATGCAAATGGTAAGGTCAGCTTTGATTTGAACTTGCCTGTCGGTAAATATGATGTTGTGGTCTCACTCAACACTACTAATGTAACAGTAAAAGTTACTGTTAAGGAGATCCCAGCACCTGTTAAGGATAAAATCGTTTTAAAAGCTAAAAAGACTATCAAAATCAAGAAGTCTGCTAAAAAATTGGTTTTAAAAGCATCCTTAAAAATCAACGGTAAAAAGGCTAAAGGTAAAGTAGTTAAATTTAAATTTAACAAGAAAACCTATAAGGCAAAAACCAACAAGAAAGGTGTAGCCAAACTTACCCTTAAGAAAAAAGTAATCAAAAAACTTAAAAAGGGTAAAAAATACGCAGCTAAAATTACCTACGGCGGCAAATCTGCTAAAACCATTGTAAAAGTTAAAAAATAGAGATTTTCATTAATCTCTATACTTTTTTATTTTTTTTCAAATTCTCTTTTTTTCAGTTATTCACCTGTTTTTTAATAAAATTTAAATATATTTTAGTTAAAAATTTATATCATAGGCGATTTGGATTAGATTAACTATGATGGAGGTGAAAGCATAAAAAGGAAATTATTGATTTCGTTGACGATTCTTTGTCTGGCGTGCCTGGCGATGAATTTTGCATGTGCATCCGACGGCGCTGAATTCAATCAGAACAATGCATCTTCAATTGAAGAATTACAACCCTTTGAAGTATTGAGTATGGAAAATCCAGTACATGAGGATGCTGTTGCTTATGAGGTCTCTGATATAATGACCAGTCCCAAAACCATTGAAGTTACTCAGGACAATTATGACAATTACTTCAACATGAGAACCGGTAAGATTCTGGACAGTTCCGGAATTTCAAAGGGAGATACCCTAAAAATAGGCAATATTTCAAACAGGGCTTTCGTCATTGACCGCCAGCTTACAATAATGCCGATATCCGAGGGGGATGTAATAACCAACGGGTTCATTCATCTGATTGGGGGAAGTGACGGTTCAACCGTTAAAAACCTTTTCATCAACAATACAAAAGGTACTCTAACTCTTTCAGGCGTAAATGTCGGGCAGCTTCATGGAATATGGCTGACACATTCCAACAACAACACGATTGCTTACAATACCATCAGGATTGCCAATACGGGAGGAGTTTATGCAATGCCGATGGGATGGTCAAGCAATAACAGGATTATTCATAATGACATGAAGACCTATGTCACCTCCGTTATAATTATGGGGCAATGCCATTACAATCTGATTTCCAATAACAGCCTGGAGGTACTTTCCTATTCCGATTTGTCTGTTACCAATCTGATTTACTTCAATCCCTTTGGCCATGCAGACTATTCCGGATCTCCACTATGTCTGGGCAATGTGATTTCTTATAATTATCTGAAGGGTTTCTGTAATGGGGCAATGTCCATCATCCTGCAGATGACCTATGCCGAACATGACGGAACTGTAGTTGCGAATAATACTATTATTAAGGGGTCATTTGGTGTGAATCTGGATGGAAATGACATTTCCGTATACGGCAATGTAGTAAACGACAGCTCAGTGGGAATTGCCGTTACCGGAAGCAATTTCACAGTCCATGACAATAATGTCTTTGGAGAAAGCCAATCTGTTGGAATATCTGCCAGCTGTTCAGGCAATTCATATTGTGAAGTTAAAAACAACAACATCACATTCGCCGATGTCAGTGTGGGGTTATCCGTTAAAAATCATGTGTCTGCTCATGACAACATCATAAACATTGCCGGATACGGTGTCGGGATTTCTGTCGGCGGAGATGACACAAGGGTTTTCAAAAACAGGATTAAAAACAATCATGATTCAGGAATATCAGTTCTCGGCAGCTCCAATTTTGTTGAAGACAATGTCATTACAACAAACAAGTATGGAATAGCCATCCCTTCAAAATCCCATGACAACAGGTATTATAATAATACGATTGTGCAAAACAGGATTACCAGCGACAGTTACGGCATTTACATAACCGGTCTGGTCTACAACACTACAATCAGGGACAATGTCATCATTACCAATGCAAGTGTCGGCATATTTAAGGAAATAACAGATGAGCAGTCCAATACTGAAGAGGACAATGAAATCAATGGAGTCATCCTGAATTCAACAGCCATTGTCATTGACGATAACAATTTCTACAGGTATTTTGATGATGATGGCAATTTCAAGCATGATTTAAAGGACAACAGGGTTGTCATTCTAACCTTTTTGACCAACAAAAACCTGATATTTTCCGATAAGGTAAAACTCATCAGCAACAAGCGAAGCAATCTGCTTTATAACGTCACAATCATTCTGAAGGGGGATGCTGATGAATCATTGATTGAAGGGTTCAATTTCATCAACAACGGCAGAAAAGCTATTCTGGTTGATTATGTAGCTAACGTAACCATTTTGGGAAATAACATAACGGAAATATTTAAAAACGGCAGTGCAGATTCCAGTCCGATTGAAATCAGAGGAGTCTGCGACAATCTGACCGTTATGGAAAACAACATTTATGTGAACTCCAAATTGAAATATACTTATGCGGTCTCGGCAATAGCTTCAGACCTAAACGCAAAAATATCAAAAGGCGCATTATTCAAGGATAATACAATTATAATGATTTCAACAGGAGTTTGTGAAGCGATATATACAGATATCCTGACGGAAAGTGATTTCATATCAAACAGAATCAATATAATCTCCGATGACTATGCCTACGGTATTGCATTTGCCGATGTGGTCGGAAAATTGAATGGGCTCAACGTTTCATTCAATGAAATCATTGTCCATTCAAAACAGATGGCGTATCTGATTGAACTTCACATGGTTGAAAACTCCACCGTTGCAAACAATACACTTTATGGCGTCGGAAGTGGAGTTTACGGAATTGGCGTCTATCGCTCAGACAACATTTCCATTGCAAACAATTCCCTGTCCGTTTTTGGAGGGGACTTGTCAAAAATCAGGGGAATCTCTGATGCATTGGGCATAGGCAATGCGGCAATAGCCATTATTAAAAATACTAACAACACAATTGCAGAGAACAATCTAATCCATACAAATGCTCTCCATCCAATTACATTAATCAACTTAACAGATGACTGTCTTGTCAACAAATCCGGCAACTATCATGTCCTCGATGATGAAAATTATGATGTTTACTTTGACAGTGAGGGAAATCTGTGTCAGGACGTTTTAGAGTCCGGCGATGTCTTATTGATGTATAACCTAACCAAAAATCAGATTCTAAAGATAAATCAGGAACTGACAATTTCCTCATATGATTTTGACGTTCCGGCAACCGTGACAATCATACTGAACCGGAATGCCTCAAAGTCAGTGATTGCCAATGTTTCATTTGTCAATTCTACAATTCAGCTCGACAACTGTTCTGATGTTCTCATATGCAACAGTTCACTGCTTGACTGCATTTTGACCATTGATTTTGGTTTGGATAATGTATTTTTGAACAATAACGTTTCAGCCAACACAAAAAATAATGCAATTAACATAAACAATGCAAAGGGAAGCATAATAGCTTCGAATATATTCAATATCACTTCGGATAAAATTGCAGTCATCGCCATTGCAGGCGGTGAGTCAACTGCAGTGAGAAACAACACATTCAACGGATTGTGTGATGATTTGATTTTTATCACTTCCCGCAGCTCCGATTCTGATGAGATTGTCGGCAATACAATCACTGCCAATGCATCTTCAATGTTCGTTTATAAGGCGACAAACGTTCGCAATGGCAAAATAAGCAAAAATTCAATTGTCGCCAATGGAAGCGGCCTGGCGGCAATTTATTTCGAGGGCAAATCAAAATCAAATGTGGTAAGTGAAAATGACATCATTTCCCATTCCAAAACCGGCGATGATTATGCGGTAATGATCAAGTCTGATGAAGCCCTGTTTAATGAGGTTATAAAAAATTATCTGATAAGCTCCAACGGATTAAAAATAGCCGATGGGGCGGTCTATGCTCCATTTGATACGGTTCATTCTAATACTCCCGCTGATGTTTTCGTTTCATGCGTCAATGGAAGCGACATTACCGGAGACGGAAGTAAGGAAAAGCCCTATGCAAGCATTTCACATGCAATTGAAAACGCATTGAAGCATTCGACAATCCACATATATGGGGGAACTTACACAGAATTCAACATAACTGTCGATAAGGACATAAATCTTGTTTCGCTAAATCCCGGCAAGGTCATTATTGATGCTGAACAATCCCAGTTATTTGACATTGAAAAGTCCTGCAGCATGCTCATTTCAGGAGTCGTAATCAGGAATGCACATAATGTGAACGGGGGATCAGCATTTGTCAACAGAGGCCAGCTTGTCATTGACAACTCAATAATCTGCAACTCCTCATCATATTTTGACAATTCCCATCCCCATTGGGTTGATGTGGTCTATGAGGACAACGGCGAAATCGACTATGCATATACCACAGATTGCAGAAATTCCGGTTTGGGCGGAGCAATCCTGAATTATGGTGATTTGACAATTTCAAACTCTGCCGTATATGATAATCTTGCCCATTGGGGAGGAGCAATTGCAGATTTCGGCAAAACCACAATCGAATCTTCACAATTCTACAACAACAGAGGTGTTCATGGAGGAGCAATATTTACAAATACCAGAAATCCTCTCACAATCAGGGATTCCACATTCGTCAACAATACTGCGCTAACCACTCTCGATTACTGTGCACTCAGATTGCACACTACCGCATGGTCAATTGATGTGGGAAATATTCACCAGGTTTCATCCATATGCAATACTCCAATCGGATCCGGCGGGGCAATCTACACCAATACATCCATATCAATCGAAAATTCAATATTTGAAGATAATTGCGCCAAATATGGTGGTGCAGTAGCTGCGATTGTTGACAGTTTCTCATCAAAATCCAGCTATGTATCAAAAATCGATTTGGAAGTTAAAAACTCCACATTCATTAACAACCGTGCCAACGATACCCGGAAATCCTCAGGAGACAACGACATGAGTAAATTCCCATATAATTCTGGATATGATGGAGGAGTTGTCTACGGTACTTTTAACAGGTTCTACATAACCGATTCCGGATTTTACTCCAACCAGGCAGTTGAGGATGGTGGAGCATTATATGCAAAAGCAAATGACGGTCAAATTTTGGATTCAGTGTTTGCAGGCAATATTGCAGGAATCAGCGGAGGGGCATTGGTCCTATCCAAGAACTTCATTATAATGAGAACGGTCATTTCAAACAACTCTGCCCGTTACGGAGGGGCGCTTGAATATACTTCCTACTCATATTATGGCCACATTCAGGACAATCTGAATATCTACAACTCAACAATATCCAACAATCGGGCATTGAACAGGGCAGGGGCATTCGAGTTCGGTACAAGCAATGTCTTCATTCGGGACAGCAATATTGTAAACAATGTCGCACCTGCCAGCAGTACAATTTATGCAAGTGGAAGCGCCTCTATAGACATGAGATACAATTACTGGGGAATCAATAATGGACGCATAGGGCCTGACGATTCGGTATGGGCCGTTTCAAATAGTCAATTCAGGCCATGGTATAAGGAATGGATTCAATGGAATCCGGTCATTTCAGGTCCTGAAACTTCAAATCCTGACAATAATCCTGATAAGGAAGGAAGTGGTGGAAATGACGGCTCTGGAAAATCCACCAACACCAATCCTTCATCTACAGGATCCAGCATATCTACCGGAACTTCAATAGGCAACTCCGGCAACGGCAATGGAAACTGGAGGTATAGCGGAAATGGTGACGGCTCCAATATGGGCTATGGAGGAATAGGCAATGGACATAACGGGCCGTTGGGTTCCCTTGGATGGAATTCCTATCGTGGCCAAAACATTAAGGGAGATGCAGATGCGAATAGCTTTGATGCATCACTCGATTCAAAAATTGACGGGGATGTCAAAAGGGACAGCTTAAGCAGAACCAACAGCTCCAGCTATAATCCTAATTTGAAATCTGTCGGAAGTACTTCAAATGCGGCTTCCGCAGCTTCAAGCTCTCAGGGTGGGGGCGGAAGCTCTTCAGGTTCTGGAGACTCTCAGGATGTGGCCAAATACTACGAACTTGATGAAAAAGTGGATGAACTGTTAAATGACGATTCATCATTCATGATTTTCTTAATATTAACTGCAATAACATTGATATTGCTTGTAATCGGATATAGGCGTAACAATAAAAAGGAAGAGGAGGAATACTGATTCTTTCTGGTCGGTAATAGGGGTGTTTTAAATTAATAAAAAACTGATTCTTTTCACACTGATATTTATATTCTTGGCATCAATAGCCGCCGTCAGTGCAGATGACGGCAACATGACCATTGGTGAGGGGGATATTCAGCACAACACGATTCATGTAAGCAATGGGGGAAGAGACGATAACTCAGGTGATGAGCAGTCTCCATATGCCACATTAGGTCATGCCGTTTCTTCCAGTCCTGCCAATTCAACTATAATTCTGCATGAAGGAACATACAAAGGCATCTTAAACACCCAAATAAATATAAACGGGAACCTGACAATTGAAGGTGAAGGAAACGCAATAATTGACGGCGAAAACCGCTTTTCGTTTTTTAAGATATCCTCGTCTGCTTGTCTGACTCTCAAAAACATTAAGTTTGTCAACGGTTTCACCGACAGCTATTCCCAATTGGCAATCATAAACAATAATGGAAATCTGAAAATCAGCGATTGCTCATTCGATAAGATGAACAGCGTAATGGGAACAATATTCAATCAGAAAAATCTGGATGTGGTAAACACCACTATCACAAACTCCAAATCAAAAAATATGGCGCAGGTTATCGTTAATTTGGGAGAGTGTACCATAATTGATTCAAAATTGACCACCTCTTTGGTCTATTCAAATCAGGACGTCTCTTCAACGGTCTATAACTATAGGAATTTGAATATACATAATTCAAGGGTTGATGAAATAGAATCCAACAGCAAATACGATGATTTTTCATATACAGGGGCAAATATTTTCATAGATGGCGCCAGCATAGATCTGCTGGAAGTGGAAGAGGCTGCTGTATCATTGTCCAATTCAAGGCTCGCCAATCGTGCCGGCTTTAGAAATTCGCAGGTAAACATATCAAAATCTCAGTTCAATCAGCAAAGTTCCTATTCCATAGGACTGTCAGTGTATTACTGTAATTTCACAGCAATACATTCAACCTTCAGCTGCGACATTTCATCAGGATACTCAAATCTGAATATAACATACTGTGCAATTCTTGCAAACATGTACGGCGGGGGAAAATATGATTATCTCTATGCTCCATATAACTGGTGGGGAATAAACTCAGGCCCTTCCCTGTCATACTTTAACAATTACAATGTAAGCTACTGGGCTGTTGCAACATTTGAATATGAAAATGCATCAATCCCAATAAATCCTACAGGAGAGTTTACAGTAACCTTGAACAGGTGGAGTGATGGCGTAAATACCTATGGATTCAGTGCAGACGAGTACCTTCCTTTAAGATATGTAAGCTTTGAATCACAGAGCGGAAAGTTCGCCTCATCCTATAAGGCTTTGGATAAGATAACAAACAACTATCTGATTGGAAACACCGTCGACGGCAAGGTTTATGCAGTAATTGACAGGCAAAGGCTTGTGCTTAATGTGGGAAATGCAATTTCAGAGTATACCTATTATCTGTCTCCCGACGGCCATGACGGACCCGAAGACGGTACCTATGAAAAGCCCTTTTTGACTCTGCAGTATGCCCTTTCAAGGGTTGGAAATGGAAATACTCTATGCATATTGGGGGGAATCAATAAAAACCCTGCCGATTCCGATGTTACAATCACAAAAAACATTACAATAATAGGTTTCAATGACACTGTCCTTGTAAGGTCAAACTCCTTCAGCATGTTCAACATCAAGGAATGGGGCAGCCTTACAATTAAGAACATTCATTTTACCGTAAGCGACAGGGAATATGACGACCCCATTTTTCTGGTGAGCGGAGGTAATCTGAGGATTGTAAACTCCACATTTACAAATATCACTTCAGCAGGCGTTGTTTACACTTCAGGAGGCATTGAAAACAGAGGAACTGTTGTTATTGAAGACAGCAGATTCAGTGATATCAAGGGATCAGCCATTTCAGGCGTTGCCAAATCATTCATCATCAACACAAGCTTTGAAAGATTCACAAATTATTATACGATTGTAGGATTGGAAAGCTATAACTGCATTTTCCCGGTAACAAGTCCAATAGAAATTTATGATTCAACTTTCAAGAACAATCAGATAGGCATCGTTAACCTGCATCCATACTATTATTCAAGGAGTGCCCTATTGGGTGTGCCGCTGGATTATGCTGATGAGTATGGTTTATATGCCTATGTTGAAAATTCCCTATTTGAAAACAATGTCTTTGCCGGTTCCGATAGCTATTCAAGCAGCGGCACAGGATTTTTAATCCATGATGACTACGGTTCATTTTCCGGATTCATAAACAACTGTTCCTTTATAGGAAATCAGGGACCAATATGCATTGCAAACAGTGTAAGCAATTCCATATTCATTGAAAACACTGACCCTACCTATAGAAGCAGTGCCCTAGTCAGGGCAGGTGAAATATATGATTGCCGGTTCACTAAAAATACAAACCTCCACAAGGACGGTGACGGTGCATTTGTCGGAGAGGGCATTGCATCGGCCAATTCAATATTGAATTCGACATTCGAATATAATCGTGCGGCATTTGGAGGGGCGGTTGCCAACACTTTTGAAATTCACTACTGCGCATTCGTAAACAACACCGCACTGTACGGCGGAAATGATATCTTTTCAGCTTCAGGAAATGTCGATTACTCTACAAACTGGTGGGGAGACAATCAAAAGCCGGGTTCTGATAAGATATACAAGTTCCTTGGAACACTGACAGTATCCGATTGGATAATAATGTCTGTGGAATACTCTTCAAACAAGCAAATCAGGGCTTCCCTGACCAGATGTGTGGATGACTATGGGAACATCCGCCAGATTTCAAACTTCAACCAGAAGAGGCTCGTTCTGTTTGAAATAGACAACGGCGAGATTTCACCCGAAAACATAACCATGAATAATGGTGTTGCCTATGCGGTACTCAATTGCAATTTCAACAATGATTTCAAGGCATATGCAAGAATAGACAATCAGCTGATGGAAGTGAATGTCAGAAATACCCATACCGATATCATAGCTGATGATGTAACCTTCAAGGGCAGGGACAATAGGTATTCAATAACTTTGCAGAACGTTAACGGATTCAAGATTTCCAACCAGACATTGCTTGTTGAGGTGAGCGATGAAACTTCTGCAAAGACATTTACACTTTCAACCGACGACAATGGTCATGCGGAGTTTAACGTGGACTATCCTGTCGGAAAATATTCCGTTGAGGTTAAATATCTGGGCAACGGCTACTTTACAAAATCATCTGCCAGCGCAATAATCGAAATCGTAATCTCTCCGACAATATTGGTTTCATATAATCATACCTATTACGGCAAAACCAACAGGTTTTCTGCGATTTTAACAGGTGAAAACGACAACAAGCTAAGAAACTTGACATTGACATTCACGGTCTTCAATTCCAACGGTCAGTTAAGGGTAATCAATGTCGTAACGGACAATTACGGTGTGGGAGAAGCATTGTTGACATTGGACACAGGTGAATATACGGTACTGTCCGAATTCAGGGGCAACTCATGGTATTCATACAGCAATGCCACATCACACATAGTCATAAATCCCGCCAACACCACAATTGTTGTTCCGAGCATTACCTTATATGGTGAGGGCAATCTCTACAACATTACCCTAAAGGACGTTTACGGAAATCGGATACGTGACGAGAACGTCTTTGTAACAATAACGCAGGGTGCAATCAATGACAGGTTCACACTGAAGACCAATGAACTTGGAGTTGCAAGCCTGACAATCAACTATCTTCCGGGCACTTACAATATACAGGTGGAGTATATAGGCGATGAGGTTTACGGATCTTCACTGTCCACTGGAATTATAAAAATCGAAAAGGTTTTAACAGTGCTTTCAGGATTTTACCATGCAACCATTCCGGTCAATGGAATCTACACAGTCGTTTTAAGCGACATGTACGGCAAAAGAATCAACGGTGAGACAATAACTTTAAGCCTTTATCAGGGTGAGCTTGTAAAACAGTATTCCCAGACATGTGACGCAAATGGGGAGGCATCGTTCAGGATAGATATGGGTGAAGGAAACTACCTGGCCACAATGGACTATGGAGGAAGCCTGTGGTATGAGGATTCAACCGGTGCGGCAACGATTGTCGTAAGCAATGATGTTGCTCCCCAGGATATTTTCATAAATGCCTCAGACCTCGTTCAGTATTACGGCGAAAACAAATTTTTCATCATAAGATTCAATGACCCGAATGCATACAGCCAGTATGGAAAGACAATCACAGCTACATTGTCATCCGGAACATGGTCAAGCACATATAACCTTAACACAGATGTCTACGGTCTAGCAAGACTGAAAATCACTTTAAATCCTGGAGAATACGATATCACATACAAGTATTCAAACACTTACTATAATCTGTTTGCATCAGGTTCAAACAAAATCAGCGTCTTTAAAACACCGACAAGAATATTTGCCAATGACCTGGTCATAAAAAAGGACGAATCTCGAATATTGGATATTGGACTTCGGGACGTTAACAATTCTCCAATCAGAAATATGCAGATACTTGTAGACATTGACGGCAAAATCTCCCAGAATCTAACCACAAACACTGAAGGAATTGCTAAGCTGTTGCTGAATCTGGATGTTGGTGAACACATTGTCAGCTACAGCATCAGCAATCCAAACTATTTGCCTTCAAACGGATCTTCAAGGGTGTTGGTCGTCGATTCCGATAAGATTTCCTCAAATATCATTTCCCATGATGCCGTTTCATTCGACAATCAGACCTTGGACTTTAAAATCCAACTGACTGATGAGTTGAATGTTGGAATATCCTCTTCAAGGGTCATGATTGGCGTATTTGATTTTGATGGAGAATCCATATTGAATAAAACAGGATTCACATCCTCTGACGGCAACCTGACTTTCAACTTAAACTTGGGTTACGGCAGTTATCTGGTCAATGTTGCTTATGAAGGCAATGATTTGTATTTGCCAAGCAGCAATGTCAATACGGTAATTGTCGAATCTGCTGACAATAAAACAAAAACCGTATTGCTTAAAGGTGAAGATCAGCTATTGAGTTCCACAGACTATTATGTTGTGTTAAGCGATGTCAATGGAACTCTGCTTAAAAACAAGGAAATCAGATTCATTTTAGATGGCCGGGAATACATTACAGCAACTGATGCAAATGCCAGGGCTTACTTGAATGTTACTTTGGCTCCTGACGTCTATACGGTAAAGGCGGTCTTCGATGGTGATGATGATTATAAGAGGTCTTCTGTGATGTCAAAAATATACATTTCCGGAAGGTCAACCCAGCTGCATGTCTCTCCACTGGTCAAGTATTATCTAAACGGCACCCAGTTCCATGCAAGACTAGTTGATGCTCTATCACATCCTGTCTGCGGCAAAATCGTTTCCGTAATTCTTCAA
>NZ_JBGVFE010000042.1:0-6182 GCF_045120835.1 Methanobrevibacter sp. | reverse complement strand
TGCTTAAAATCATAAAATAAGTAATATAAGAGATTTTTAAAAATTAATCATCAACCAAAAAATATCTTAATCATCAACCAATATTAATTCTTTTTAATCCATTTCCACAGTCAAATCGATAGGCTTATAAATTACTATTTATCTTGCCAAACGGTACTGAAATCAATGCAACCTATACGGAAAACGGAACATGGTGGGCGATTAATACATTTGCCGATTATGGTGAGTATAAAATCAATGCAACATACATAGGACTTGACAACGTCACAATCACAAATGCAACCATAAGTGTCAAAAAAATCCAAACGGTGATTGTGGCTGATGACATTAGCGCAACCTACAACATCAACAAAGACTTAGTAATCACTTTAAAAGACAGTGCCGGTAAAGCATTAAGCGGATTTAAAGTGACTCTTGATTTAAATGGTGTTAAGGAATACACTACAGATGCCAACGGTCAGGTGAAAGTTAACGCAAAAGGACTCTCTCCTAAAACATACACTGCTAAGATTACTTTCAACGGCTATAATGCCTATGACAATTCATCCAAGGAAGTAAAAGTTACTGTCCAAAAGGCAACTCCTAAAATAATCGCTAAAAAGAAAACATACAAAGCAAAAGCAAACAAAAAATTCACAATAACACTTAAAGACAACCTTGGAAAACCGATTAAAAACGCAAAGGTAAGACTCGTTGTCAAAAAGATTGCCAAAAAGGCCAAGAAAACAAACAAAAAAACAACCAAAAAATATAAGATAAAAAACATCAAAAAAACAAACAAAAAAGGAAAGGCAACATTCAAAGTCAAAAGAAACAAAAAAGGAAAATATACAGCAGTAATTAAATACTATGGAAACAACTACTTTAAAGCCATAACCAAAAAAGTTAAAATCACTATTAAGTAGACGAGAAATCGTCTACATCCTTTTTTTTAGCAGATGTTTCTACAGAATTACTGTCCAACATCTTCTGCCTCCGATCAGCCATTAAGAAATAGGCAAAGTATTAGCTTCTAATTTTTGTGGCAACATAATTTTAATTACAAGGTTGTACAAACTATTAGTAAATCATGCCGGTTGAGGTTAAACTACCACGGCTTGTAGAAGCCGTGGATTTCTAGAGTTTTTCTAGAAGTCCACTAGTTTAATAGACTCAGACCATATTTTATGGTCTACGTTACTCAAGAATATATAGGTACCGTGGAATGTTTAATCCCAGTTCCACGCTCTACGGTAAGTGATTAAACAGGTTCTGAGATGGTAGGAACAGTGTTGCTTACATTTAAACCTTGGAATAACATTGTCGAGGGATAAAATAACTCCAAAATAATATATAATGGAGGTAAACGTTATGTTCGTTTACGTGTTAAATAAGAATGGTGAGGCTTTGATGCCTTGTAAAGAAAGAAAAGCAAGATTATTATTAAAAGAAGGTAAAGCAAAAATTGTTAATCGCACACCTTTCACTATACAATTGCTGTATGGCAGTAGTGGTTATAAACAGCCGGTTAATCTGGGTGTGGATGCCGGAAGCAAATATATTGGATTGTCCGCAACAACAGAAAAGAAGGAATTATTTAAAGCAACTGTTGAGCTACGACAGGATATTCCTAAATTATTAGACTCTCGTGGAACTCAACGTAGAAGTCGCAGAAACAGGAAGTTAAGGTATCGTCCTGCAAGGTTCAATAACCGTGGAAAAAAAGGAAAATTGGCTCCTAGTATTCAACATAAAATTGACTGTCATTTAACAATGATTAAAAAAGTCTGCGGAATAATTCCAGTAGAAAACATTATTGTTGAAACTGCAGAATTCGATCCCCATAAACTAAAAAATCCAAGTATACATGGTGCAGAATATCAGCATGGTGACGCAGAGGGTTTTTATAATGTTAAGGCAGCTGTTTTAAACCGTGACAATTATACCTGCCAAATATGTGGTGCACAAAATACTCAATTAGAAGTTCATCATATACGATTCCAAAGCCAAGGAGGATCCAACAGCATGGAAAACCTCACAACACTATGTAAAGACTGTCATGAAAAAATACACAAAGGAGAACTAAAATTCAACAAGAAAGTCAAATCCTTTAAACATGCTTCACACATGAACATCATGAGAAAAAAGTTAGTTGAATTACTTAAAAAGGAGTTTGATAATGTTTTTGAGACATTTGGTTATTTGACTAAATATAATCGCGAAAAACTAGGCATAAACAAGTCACATTCAAATGATGCATTTGTAATCAGCCACAATTTCAATGCCAAACAGACAAATGTTGAATTCCTATTTAGAAAAGTTAGAAGACACAATCGTCAAATACACAAATCCAAACCTAGTAAAGGAGGTAAACGCCAACGCACTCAATCAGCCTACATTGTTAACGGCTTTAAAAGATTCGATAAAGTAGGATATAACGGAATTAAATGTTTTATCACAGGTAAAAGAAGTAGCGGTTATTTCCAACTAAAAAAATTTGACGGCACCATAATCAGTCAAGGCGTCAGCAGCAAGAAGTTGAAATTATTGGAACATGTTAAAGGTTGGATAGTAGATTGGAGTATTGGCAATTCCTCCCCGACCTAAAAGAGGTCAGGGTATCCTTGCCATAATATAGATGAAAATTTTTAATAATTCTTATACTATGCATCTGTTTGAGAGGCGAAAATCATGACATCAAAAGAGGAATTGATGAAAAATGGGTACAAGGCATACGAAAACGATGAGATAATCGTTTTCTGGAAACCGGATTTGTGCGAGCATGCGGCTGAATGCATAAGGGGCAACAGCAAGGTATTCGACGTTTCAAGAAGGCCATGGGTTGACGTCTCACAGGCTCCTGCAGAGGAAATTGCACAAATCATTGACAGATGCCCATCCCAAGCACTCAAATACGAGCTCAAATAATATTCAGAGCCAATTTGCATCAGGATTTTTCCACAGGATGTCCCATGTCAGAGGGACATTTCCTGAAAATCAAGATTTTCTTGAAGCACTTTGATTATTTTTCATATATGCAGCAGTGAAAATGCATATTTTCACAATTTTTCATATTTTTTTTAGAAACCTGAACCATTTTCTACTTTAATCGATTTTTTGACAAAACAAATGAAAGTAATTCCTTTATATTAAATTTTATATAGCTTTATTTATAAAAATCATTATTGTATTCAATCTGAATATAATGTTTATATTTGAGTTGTTAATATGAAGTTCAAAAAGATAATGCTGGTAACTTTTTTGTTGCTGGCTGTTTTAACAATTGGTGCTGTCAGTGCATCTGATGATGCCGCATCAGATGACTTGGCAGTTTTTGATGATGGAGATTCGATTGACTCTCTAGTAGATGATGTCGATTTGCTGTCTGATCCTGAAGATTATGATGGTGGCGATGATGATGACTATGATGAATATGAGGTATCTGTTGCAGAGGAGTTTGATGTAAACGATGAAAATGCAACTGTTGTTTCTTTAACCTGTCCTGATGAAGCTGAAGGTCAATTCGTTGTTGACGTTTACATTGAAGGAAGCGAATATTATAATCCTTTCCATACTGTTTACCATAATATTGTTCCGGCAGATTATGATAAACAAATTAGCTGGACTGTTAAAGATTTGACCATTACACAAAGCGGATCATATTCCTTTGCAATATATCATCTCGAAGAGGATGATGAAAAGGGTGATGATACTCTCATTGGAGATGGAGAAGGTGATGCTGTCGATTATAATGCATTCAGAATTGTTGGCGATGACGATGAAAAGAATTGTCTGGATAATTCACCTGTATTTGCCCTTTATTGTCCTGACGGCCATGAGGGCATTGTTAATGTAACAGTTAGAAATGCCCAATATGAGGAACAGACATTTTCAAAAGACATTAAAGACAAGGATGAATATAATTTCCTTTATTGGACTTTGGAAGAGTTGAACATGACCGAGATTGGAGAATATCAGATAGCTGTCACTGTTAATGATGGGGAATTTGATAAGAATTGGAAAGTTGAAGTCTGCTCTCCGGTTTCAATTACTGAAGATGTTTCATATATTGGCAGTTTGATAAAAAGGCTCGACGAATTCGTAGTTTTCATGATTCCTTCTGATGCTGAGGGAAACATTGTCATCGAAATCGATGATGTCGAAATATTTAACAAGAATCTTGATGAATTCAAGCAGGTTGACAATGAAGACTATTACTGGCATTACCCTACCTACGGTCCGGATGACGTGGACACCTCATTTAAATATTACGCTATCTGCAGCGAAGCAATTCCTGATGTCGAAGAAGGGGACTATGAAATAACTGCAAGGTTCACACTCGGCACTACCACATATCAGGAAAGCAAAACCGTAACTTTCAAAAAGAGCAATATCAAAACAAAAGACGGAGTATCCATAGAATTGCTTCAGGAAGATGAATATGAAATAGGCAGCAATGAGTATATTGCCCTAATAGCCGTACCTGAAGAGGCAGATGGAGATATTGTTGTCACTTCTGATGGTGAAACTTTATGCAACTGCGCCATATACGATTTAGATGATGAGGACGGAATATTTGTTTTAAGTGTTAACGATTTGAGCATTAACGAAGATGGATCATGGGCCATTAATGTTGCTTACTTTGAGGATGGTGAAAAAATCGTTGAAAATGAAGGAAACTTTTTCTTTGTCTATGATGAGGATGATGAGGATGATGGCGATGATGATGATGCTGAAGACGGTGTAATTATAAGGGTTGTTGATGGTGACGAGGATGAATTTAACTTGGACGACCCAGAGGATTTAGAAAAATATTTCGCACACGTTTCCGTTTCAAATGATCTTGTAGGTAACATTACCATTATAGTCTATGGTGATAATGAAGAAGATAGTATTGTCATATTCAATAAAGACATATCAGTTATTGAAGATAAGAATGATGATGACGATTATGAAGATTTCACCTGTTATAATATTAACTTTTATGATTTGGATGATTTCGAGGTTTTCAAAACTCATGGAAGCTTTGAAATCAGATTCATGGAATTTGATGAGGATGATAGCGGAGAATATGTAGAACTTGACTCTGCTGTATTTATAATAGATTATGACGAGGGAATCGTGAAATTCTGGTCAGAAGATGACGATGAGGATGAGGATGATGAAGAAGATGGCGTTGTCATATGGGTTGCTGATGGTGATGAATCTATTTTCGATTTAGATGAAGATCTCGACGAGATTTTCTGCATAGTTTCAGTTGAAAATGGCCTGAATGGTAGTATTGTCATCAATGGTCTTGTTTATGATGAATTTGAAGATGAGGATATTGAAATCCCATTGTTTGATAAAGATCTGTCTGAAATTGAGGACAATGAACCTGATGAGGAACTGGAAGGTTTCACCATGTATAAGATTAGGCTCAGTGATTTGACTGATTTGGACGGGTTGAAATCTCAAGAAAGAATTTGGGTGGCATTTTTCGAAACTGGTGAAGAAGATGAGTTAGACTCTCGCGAGTATTCTGTAGAGTATAATGATGACACTAATGAAATCGAATTCTGGGAAATCGATGATGATGAGGACGAAGGCGAACCTATAAATGCGGAGTTCTGTGATGCAAACGTACTCACCGATGATGTTGTTGTCTACATCAGCAAAGATGACTTCCCTGAAGATGCCGATGATGAATTTGAAGTATTTATAGGTGAAGAGGAGTATCCTATTCGCTTAAAATTAACTGAACTTGACGGTGACGATGAATTTTATTTCATAAGGGTCAGCGATTTGTTCCCTGAATTTGAGGAAATGTTTGAATCATATGGTGTGGGAATTTTTGTTCAATTCTATGTCGATGGTGATAAAGCATATTATGCTGCACCTGAAGATGACGAGGAAGGAGTATGCATCTATTATAGTCCTTACATTGAAGGCGAAGCTTATTTGTTGAATGATGATTTTGTAATTTCATTTAGAGGATTTGAAGAGGTTGATGATGAATTTAACGTAACCATCTCCAGGCCGGGCATTGATGATATTGTAAAAACATTTAAAATAAGCGAACTTGACAATCTCGATGATGAGGATGGGGAATTCTATGAACTCCACTTAAGTGACTTGGGAATTACAGAAACCGATGAATATGACATACTTGTTGAATTCACTAAAAATGGTGAACTATTAGTTTATAACAATAGGGCTCTTGC
>NZ_JBGVFE010000041.1:0-10198 GCF_045120835.1 Methanobrevibacter sp. | reverse complement strand
GTCTTCATTGAAGTCTTTAAACGCATTTTTAAATAGAACATTTTCCCAAATATTATATTCTCCGAATTTCAGAACGTTTCCAACAACAAAGTCATTATATGGATTGAAGTAATATAGGTTCTCATAAGCCTTAGGAGGCAGATAATCGTCGGCATCCATGAAATGAACATATTCTCCCCGAGCCAATTCAAGCCCGAAGTTTCTGGCCATTCCCTGTCCCTCGTTTTTCTTGTGGAACGCATGGAAATTCTCATAGTTTTCCGCATATTCATCGATGATGAACTTGGAATTGTCTGTGGAACCGTCATTTACCATGATTACTTCGATATCATTAATCATTGTCTGGTTTAAAATGGAATCCAAGGTGTCTCTCAGATACTCCTCAACATTGTAAACCGGTATAATAACAGAAATTCGAATCATAATCCACCTTTTTTAATTTCATCAACAATTCTCTTTGACGCATTTCCATCTTCAATTCCGCAGAATCTTTCATAGAATGCATCATATTTGTCCTTATACTCTTCTTTTAAAGATTCAATATTGACAATACAATCAATGACCTCATCAGTGGTCTTTAATAGAGGTCCCGGAACTTCTGAATGTATATCAATGTAGAATCCTCTTAAAACATTTTCATATTTTTCCAAATCATAAGTGTAATATAAAATCGGCCTTCTGAGATTTGCAAAGTCAAAGAAAACACTTGAGTAATCTGTAATCAGAACATCACTAATCAAGTACAGCTCTGCAATGTCATCGTATTTGCTCACATCAAATGCAAAACCTTCAGCAGCAGACAAATCCATATTGTCGGATACGAAATAATGTGTTCTTACAAGTAGGATGTATTCATCGCCGATTGCCTTTTGAAGCTTTTCCAAATCAAGCTTCAATTCAAAATGCATTTTGGCGGCATCATAATACTCATCATCCCTCCATGTCGGAGCATACAATACTATTTTCTTATCAGTAGGCAGATTCAAATCCCTTTTAATCTGTGATACCTGCTGCGGTGTTGCATTATATAGAATATCGTTACGAGGATAACCTGTTTCTAGGATTTTCCCTTCATAGCCAAATGCGCTTCTTAAAATATCAGTAGTGTATCTGTTTGGAGAAATCAGATAATCCCATTCCTTTGCAACCTTAATATATGATTTTTTAATATTCGGGTCTCTTGTGTAGACGTTACCAATGTCCAAACCTAACTTTTTAAGTGGGGTTCCATGCCAGGTGGATACGATTCTTTGTGAATCTCGTTTATGCAGTCTTGAAGCCTGACGACCATTGATTACCCAATATTTTGATTTTGCAAGTTCCTTGTAAAACTTTAATGTGAATCTTTTAACTTTTTTAGGATTGCCTGGAATTTCAACGCTGTTGTCGTCAATCACCCAAACATAATCAAATTCATCACCGTAATTGTTGTACAAATATTCATATAAGTATTTCGGACTGTCTGAATAGAATTTGCCGAGAAAACTTTCAAATATTATTTGCTTTTTGTTGATTGGCTTTCGGTTGTAATATCTGAAGTAAATGAATGTTTTAAATCTCCATCGGCTTTTGAAGATACGTTTTGTCTTTTTCCAGTTGACCCTGAGGCGAATGTATCTGGTTAATTTTTTGATATGATTTGATTGAAATGCCTTAATTTCTCTTCTCTGGAAGAATGTCAAATAGTCCATATTGAATTCACGAGAGATTACCTGCATAACATCATAAACAATTCCTCTCCAGTTTTCATCATCACTGGACAGGAAATTCGGACCGAATACCTTATAGTAGTAATCAAAGAAAGTGAAAGCCATCTCATCCTTTAATATAATATACTTTTCCTGAGGGTCCTTGTCATTCAAGTCGTTTATGACCTCCAGAACCTCTTTATAAGCGTTTGCATAACTTAAGAACGGATCGCCTCTCGGTTCCTGAATAAGAGAGGTCAAGTTAATCGGGTCATCCCTATTTCTTTTAGCGTAAATCGCTTCCTCAACACCAATGAAGGTGTTCAGTTTAGGGAAAATTTCAGTCATGAATGAATAGTCAGAGTAAAAGCGGTCGTTTTCATCAAAGAGAGTATCATCTATTTTTTCTTTTTTAATTAATGAATGAAGAACAGACAAAACTTCTTTTTTATTGGTTCTTTGACCTACAAGCAACCTTAGTGAAAAGTGCATATCTGAAAGTTTGCCTTTTTTAAGAGGGTCTCTATTTTTATTTGTATTTTCAAAACGCTCTTCAAATCTTTCTCGAATAAATGCTGTAGCCATTCTTTCTCCATTTACAAAGTCCGCACCTGAATCTTTAGCTACATTGACAAGTTTTGACAAGGCATCCTTATACAAATAATCATCGGAATCCATGAAGTAAACATACTCACCACTGGACAAGTTTAAACCTTCATTTCTGGCCTTTCCAACATTGATTCTTTCATCAAAAGATTTGGTGATTATGTTTAGGCTGTCTTCATACTTACTAAGCAAATCATCAACATTTTCATGATTTCCATTCAGAATGATAATTACTTCAGCATCATCCAACATTTGCTCGGCCAGACTGTCCAAACAATCTTCCAAATATCTTTCAACATTATCAAATGGAATTATTATACTAACAAATGTCATTTTACACCCTAATAATTTTCATTTGCTTTTTTAAGCATATCAATGCCCTCGTCAAGCATTTCCATAACATTTTCCCGCTTTTTGAATTTGTTCAATCGTCCATGATCCCTGATTTTTCTTGGGATTTGCATATACTTCAAACCATAAATATCTTTAATGTAGTTAACTGAATTTTGAGGAGCAGGAAATTCATATTTGCCGAAAGGACGTTTTATAAGTGGAAATATTTCATCTGTTCTTACTAAAATATGCTTATATGCTGCATATTTTGGAATATCTCCACGTGCATTGTCTATACCTGGAATAATCATGTCAGTTTTATCCAGGGTTAGATTGAAATCCCTGTAAAATTTATCCAAGTATTCCTCAAGAGTATATTCATCAGGATTGTGATAATATTCAGTCAATGCATTATTGAACTCCTCGTCCAAATCACTGTCCCATTTTGTAATGTAGTCATAAGGGAAAAAATCCACTCCTATAAATTTGGCTTTGATTTCCGGGCGTTTATATGACAATTGATACCATCTTTTTGATTTAAAATTATGTTTGTCGATTTTAAAATCTGCAATGAGATTAGGAAGATCATTCTGATTGATCTCTTCAGGCAGAATTTCCACCAGCCTGTTGTAATCCTTTCTCATTATTCCCACGTCCAAATCATCATCCCATGGGACAAATGCATTATGTCGAACAGAACCAAGTAATGTCCCGTAATCCATCCAATACTCGATATCATGTTTAGCACATACATTATCAACGAATTTCATTAGCTCATAGGACAACTCCCTCATTCCCTTTAAGAACGGAGTCGGTTCGAGTTCATAGAAAATGTATAGATTGTTTAAATAATCCTGTTGAGTTTCGGCGAGCCTTTTTAATTTTTCAAACTCATGCCGGGTTACAAACTCATCCTCATTAAAATCAATGATATCAATGGAATCATCATTCTTTTTAAATTTATCAAAAAGCATTATAAACACCTAATGTATTAAAATATGTTAATTGAATTATATAAAATTATAGTAAAAATTAAAAATTATCTGAAATTTTGATTTGCTTTTAGCAATTCCTCATATGACTTTTGAAGCTTCGCCATTATGTCAAGCTGTTTTTTATACCTGGTTAATCTATTATGGTCTTTAATGCTTTTACCTATCTGCATATAGTTTTTACCATAAATCTCCTTCAAGTAGTTATCTGGATTGTTAGGTGCTAAAAACTCCCCATTACCGAATTTGATTCTTTTTAATGGTTGCAAATCTTCAGTTTTGAGAATCTTGAATATGGATCCGGTTCTAAAGCGACCTCCGTCAACACCAGCAATGAAATAGTCGGTTTTGGACAAACTGAGATTTAGATGACTGCATGATTTTTCCAGTGCATCGCTTAAACTGACATCACCTTGCCACTCCTTAAAGAAATTAGGCCTCAATTCATGAAATCTTTCAATGTATTCGGCTTCATCATCAAAACCTGTGATGTAATCATATGGAAAAACGTCTATTCCCACAAATTTCCCTCTGAACTCAGGCTGCTTACAGTTAATTTGAAACCACCGTATGGACCCGGGGTCCCATGAAGGATTCTTGAAATGTGCTTCAACATATTTCAAACCGCTGTTTTCAAGTTCAACAGGAAATACTTCAAGAAATCGGTAATAATCAGCTCTCATCATTCCGACATCCAAATCATCATCCCAAGGAATGAAATCCCCATGCCTTACTGCCCCTAAAATGGTGCCGAAATCAAGCCAGTATTCAATATCATACTTGCTGCAAACATTATCGAAAAACTTCAAAAGTTCATAGGACATATTTCTCATTAACTCAAGATATGGAGTCAATTCCAGTTCATGAAAAACGAAAATGTTATTTAAATAATCCTGATGGGCATTAACCAATCTCTCCAGTTTATCAAATTCCTGTTTTGTTGGATAATCAGGAGTTTCGACTTCTTTTTTATTTTTAAACTTATCAAACATGAAAAAACACTCATTCAATATTTAAATTTCTGTTAACCTTGATTATCATATCATTTGACTCTTCAAGCATTTTTATAATATTTTCCTGTTTAACATAACGATTTAAACGACGATGATCACGCATTTTATTGGGGATTTTCATATAATCCTTACCATAGATATCTTTCAGATAGTAGTCAATGTCATTAGGTGCCTTGAATGTTTTTCCAGCAAATTCAACTTCTCTGAATGGAAATATTTTATCGCTTTCAAGTACGGAAAATGAATACACATCCACAAATCCTGTTCCACGAAGATCCTCAACGCCAGGAATAAGGTAGTTTTGCGGTTCGAAATCCAAATCCAGCTCGCCATATAATTTATCAACAACCTCATTGATTGTCAAACCATCAGTCCTGCCTTTGAAAAACCTGTCTCTGGACTCATAAAATCTTTCCTCAAGACTATCGTCGGGATTTGCGATAAAGTCATAGGGGAAAATATCTATTCCAATAAATTTGCCTCTGAATTCCGGACGTCTGAATTCTATTTGAAACCATCTTCTAGATATCCTGTCACGGACATCAACTTTAAAAACCGCAACGGTATCGATTAATCCGCTGCTGTCGATTTCCTCCTGAATGACATCAATGAATCTCAGATATTCTGAGCGAACCATTCCGACATCCAAATCATCATCCCAAGGAATGAAATCCCCATGCCTTACAGCACCGAGAAGCGTTCCGAAATCAAGCCAGTATTCAATATTATGTTTGGAACATACATAATCAAAAAATTTAAACACTTCATAGGATATGCTTCTCATAAGCTCCATATAGCGTCCAGGTTCAAGCTCATGAAACACAAAAATGTTATTTAAATATTCGTGGTGAGTATTGACCAGCCTTTCCAATTTTTCAAATTCCCTTTTTGTTGGATAATCGGGAGTTTCGGCCTCTTTTTTGTCCTTAAACCTATCAAACATTATTACACAACAGATTAAAATTCAAAATTTTCGTTTACAGATTTAAACATTGCATTTGACTCTTCAAGCATGTCCATAATAGTTGGCTGCCTTCTATAACGGTTCAATCGGCCATGGTCACGAATTTTACTAGGAATCTGCATATATCGTTTACCATAAATTTTCTTTACATAATCATGACTGTCATTAGGTGCCAGAAGTTCGCATTTTCCAAATTTGACCCTTCTGAGAGGAAACATCTTGTCATACTCCATTGTTGCAAATTTATATATGTTTACCTTTCCACGGGCGCCTTCAACACCCGGAATGATAAATTTGTCCTTATCCAAATTCAGATTCAACTCTGAATATAACTCATTTACAGCTTCCCTAATGTTCATGCCATCGGTTCTTCTTTTATAGAACTTTGCTCTTGAATCATAATAATTTTCTTCAACATTGTCGGGATTTTCAATATAGTCATATGGAAATACATCGATTCCTACAAATTTTCCCTTGAATTCCGGACGTCTGTAATTAATCTGGAACCATCTTTTGGATACTTTATCATGCTTGTCGATTTTAAATGCGCAATCAACATTTTCAAGACCGCTATTGTCTATTTCAGATTGGAATATGTCAATTAATTTGAAATAATCTGACCTCATCATTCCAACATCCAAATCATCATCCCAAGGAATGAAATCCCCATGTCTCAATGCTCCCAAAAGAGTTCCGTAATCCAGCCAGTACTCCAAATCATGCTTCCTGCAGACATTGTCAAAAAATTTCATCAGCTCATATGACAGACTGCGCATTTCCTCCAGGAATGGAGTAGGTTCCAAATCATAGAATATAAAAATATTGTTTAAATAATCCTGATGAGTATCCACCAGCCTTTTGATTCTTTCAAACTCCTCTCTGGTTACCAAATCATCTTTTGAAAGTGAATCCCCTTTAGATTTAAATCGATCAAACACCATAAGTATCATTAACCTTCTTTAAACTGTTACTAGCTTTATTAAATATCTCTTCAACATTCTCAATCTCTTTATAATAAGTCAAACGTCCATGATCACGAATCTTTTTTGGTATCCTCATGTATCTCTTTCCATAGGCACTTAAAAGGAAAGTATGAGGATTTTTTGGTGCAGAAAATTCATATTCCCCAAATGGTATCCTCTGAAGGGGAAAGAGCTCATCACTTTCAACAATCTCGAATGGGAAAATGTTAACGTTTCCATGTACACTTTCAACACCATGTGTAAAATATTTTTGAGGATCCAAACTGAGATTCAATTCATCATATAACTTGCCGATAATGTCTTCCATATCGTCTGATTTGTTTCTTCTTTTATAGTATTTCGCTCGGGATTCATAGTATTTTTCTTCAAAACCTTCAATAGGTTCCCCATCAATAAAATCATGCGGAAAAATATCTATCCCGATAACTTTTCTTTGGAAATCAGGAACGTAATAACTTATCTGGAACCATCTTTTGGATTTCTTGTCACGTTTATCGATTTTATAGTCGACAGTCAGGTTTTCAATATTCTTCTCATCAATCTCATCCTGAATTACATCGATGAACTTCATATAATCCTTTCTCATCATTCCAACATCCAAATCATCATCCCAAGGAACAAAATCATTATGCCTTACTGCTCCAAGCAAGGTTCCATAGCCAATCCAGTAAGATAAATCGTATTTTTCGCAGACATTATCAAAAAATTTCATCAATTCGTAAGATAAGCTGCGAATGCTGGCTAAAAAAGGAGTTGGTTTTAATTTATAAAACACATAGATATTATTCAAATAATCCTGATGTGTTTTAACAAGATTATTCAACCTGTCGTAATCTTTACGAGGAATTAAATCTTCTTTTTTAATTTCATTTTTAGATTTGTCAAAAAACATATTCTACACCATTATAACTGTTTTTATCTAAAAAGATATATAAATTTAATTTAAAAATAAGTCTAAAAACCTTTTTTTAATAGTTTCAGTTGATTAAATTATAAAATTCTTCAATAGCCATTTTGTTATATTTTTCAAAGTCGGTGTTTTCGCAATTGACTTTTCCATTTACGAAATCATACATTCCACTCAATATTCCTTCCTGAGAGTTTTCAACAATCTTTCCGGCAAATTTGCCCATTTCACGGGTTGCATCAATATCCGTTGAAATTATTGGAATGCATAATGTATCAGCTTCCATCAAAACCATCGGCCAGCCTTCATAAAATGAAGATAAAATAAACAAATCGCATTCTTTAAGTATCGGCATAGGATTGGCAATATTATTTATTAAGGTGATGTTTTTTCCATATTCTGCAGAATCCAACAGCTCACAGGTTTTCTCATAGAAAGTTCCATACCCCCCTATGATTATCAGCTGTGAATCTGGATAATCTCTACAGAAATCATTGAAGGCTCTTATCAATCTTTCATGGCCCTTTTCAGGAGAGAATCTGCCAATCGTAATGAACTTGAATACATCTTTACTTAAAACCTCTTCAATATCGTTGTTATAAACGGTAGTATTAGAAGTTATGTTAAGCAGTTTTTCTGAATTCTCATAAATCCTCTCATAATCATTCAGATTATGAACAACACGAATATTATCTTCACGACCGCTGATTTCACTGGTCGGCTTAATTAAACTTGGAGATACAACACAAACATTATCTGCAAGTGAGTATGCCTTCTTTAAAATATTCAGATTTTGATTGCCTTTGGTTTCGGCTTCCCGAATCATGTCATTGTGAACCCAAACGCTACACTTGACTCCAGAAAAAGCAAACATTAATGTCTCATCATGATTGTAGCCGTCAAAATCGATTACATGGTCAAAGTTAACCCATGCAAACTGCTTATCAAATGATCTTTTAAACAGACTGCTTAATGATTCCGGACAGTCCATCGCTTCATCGGACAAGTAGAACTTATTGTAGTCCATTTTTTCCTTGACTGTCGGTGTCAAGTTGAATCTCAAAGGCAGTATTTCAACGCCTTCAGGCAGCAACTCGAATATCTCTTCGTGGTTTTCGACAATATTTTCTTCCCATTGCTTGAAAGTGATGAAAAAGTTATATTTTTCACGGTCAAGATTATTCAGCAGATTAAAAAGAGATGATGCAATTCCGAATTTATATAATGCCCCAGCAAAAATCAGAATGTTGGGATTGGAATTTTCAACTTCACGAAGTTTAGTGGCATTTTCATCATTGAAAATTTGTCTGCAGATATTTTCAGCCGCATTGGGATTGTCATAGGTACAGTATTTATCAACAAATTCACTATCATCATAACTTTTAGGTGAATTCATCTCCTCAATCAGATCATCAATGTTTTGAACCTTAGGGAAAGGCAAATCAGACAACGGGAAGTAAAATCCTCTATATGAACAGTAATCCTCTTCATCATAATTGAATAATATTATCTTACGCCCAGTATTTGCAAAGTCAAAAAATACAGAGGAATAATCGGTTATCAGCACATCTGCCATATTGATAATGTCATATATCTCATAACCCTTTGGAAACGCTTTGATATGTGAAAATTTTGAAAAATCAATTTTTGATTCATTTAAAACATGCAGTTTTGTGAACAGTATTTGATTGTCACTAAGTTTGGAGTCGATTTCAAGCAGATAATCTTCAACTAGATCCTTTTGACCTTCATTATCCCTATCCATCAATATTCCACGAAATGTTGGCATGTAAACAAATATTTCCTTATCGTTTAAACCCAATTTCTCCTTTAGATGAGAATCCGAAAAAAAGACGCTGTTTCTCGGATATCCTTCCAGCATTATTTTGCCGGGAAAAATCTTTTCAATCATGTAGGATTTCATCATCTTATCCATCATGTAATCATTGGGATACAATAAATAGTCCGCAGATAAAAAGGTATGCTGAACATTGCCCAGACGATGCTGTTCAGGAACATTATCAAATCCCATGACCTTCAAGGGCGTTCCGTGCCAGGTATTGATAAAAATCTGACCCTCTTTTTTAACGTATTTGGGACGAATTCCAGAATCAGTAAATATATACTTTGCCTTTTCCAATGTTTCGGTTGCAGTTGCCTCTTTGGTGATGATTTTATCAATTTTTAGATTATAATTTTTTTGATAGGCTTTAATCTGTTCTACAACCTGCGGTTTGGCATGAACATGAATCTTTAAATTGCCATATTTGCCGCTGGATAACTCTTCAACTATCCTGAAGATATTTCCGGTAAAGTCAAGACCGTCACGGGATTCCAGATAAACCAAATTCTCATCTAAATCACCATTATAATATGCCTTATAAATCATTGAATTTATAGCACAATCTTTAAAATTAAGTAATTTGGATTTAATTCCCATGTTATCCCGTGAAAATTAGAAACCATCGTCAATTGTTAACTGATTTACACCATGATAAGCCTTGTTGAACAATGTTCCATTATAATTTGTATGAATAGTATAATTTCCATTCTCAAAAGTGGACAATACAATGGATGCTTCCCCTTCCTCATCGGTGACTACATCATAATTATTCGCCCAACCTGAATCATCGAGAATTTTAATATGGACACTTTCACCAGGATAAACATGCCTGTAATCATCAGTCAAGACGATTTGAACTGCATCCCCAT
>NZ_JBGVFE010000040.1:0-3187 GCF_045120835.1 Methanobrevibacter sp. | reverse complement strand
AAAGATGCTTAAAATCGGTAAAAAAGCAGAACAGCAATCTTTCTCAAAATATGGTCTTGAATATGTAGTAGATACATATTTCCCAGCCAAATTTGAGGAAATGGAAAATCAAGCATAGTCTTGAAATTTTCCTCCTTTTTTATTTTTTTAAAAAAACATCACGACACTTCTCAAAGCAATCATCCAAACAATCTGATGAAACTTATTTTTTGACCTCCCCATATTGTAGTTAACATATTCCCAAATCAATGAAATTGATTTTTGTAGTAACATTTATATACTAAAAAAATCATATACCCTTGTAGGTATAGGTTGTGTAATCATGAAACAATGTATGGATTTAGACAATTTACATAGAAGAATTAAAAAAATCATCGGCCAGCTAAATGCAATTGATCGTATGATTGAAGAGGACATTCCTTGTGAACAAATACTAATGCAAGTGAATGCTTCAAAATCAGCACTACACAAAGTAGGACATATTATTGTTGAAGGACACCTAGAGAATTGTGTGAAACAAGCTATCGAAGATGAAGATTCAGATGAGGCGATAAGCGATATTTCATCAATGCTAGAATATTACTCTAGACTTTAATTTTTTTTAAAGTAACATTATACCATATGGGGTATACCTATAATATTGGGGCTGTTTAAAATGAAAATTACAAGAGATAAAAAGATTGACATTATTCTGATTGTCATATCCACAATGAGCCTAATTGCAAATTTTATCCTATCTCTCGACTATATTGCATGGGTTGCAGTTATCTTTTGTGGAATACCAATATTTAAAGAATGCATTGAAGGATTGATAAATGAATTTGATATAAAAGCGGATCTACTTGTTTCAATAGCCATTATATCATCAATCATCATTGGTGAAGTCTTTGCTGCAGGCGAAATTGCAACAATAATGGCTATTGGAGGATTTTTAGAAGAATACACCGTGTCAAAAACTAGAGGACAAATAGAAGAACTTGTAAAAATGACCCCTCAAGTTGCAACAAGAATCAAAAACGGAATTGAGGAAAGAATACCGGTCTCTGAAGTTAAAATAGGAGATATCCTAAAGGTAGTTCCAGGAGAAAGCATTCCTACTGACGGAATTATAATAACTGGTGAAAGTTCAATTGACCAATCAACCTTAACCGGAGAATCCTTACCTGTCGATAAAACTTCAAATGATAAGGTATACAGCGGAAGCATTAATCTTTACGGGTCATTTACCATGAAAACAACAAAGGCGAGTGAAGACAGTTCTCTTCAAAAGTTAATCAGATTAGTTGAATCATCTTCCCCCGAAAACTCTAAAATAGTTCGTGAAGCAGACAAATGGGCAACATTGATCGTCGTTATCGCATTTTCAGCTGCCGTATTAACATACCTGTTTACCTTTGAAATTATCAGGTCAGTTACAATCCTTGTCGTATTCTGCCCATGCGCCCTAGTGCTGGCCACACCAACAGCCATAATGGCAGCTATCGGAAACCTGACAAAATACGGCATTTTAGTTAAAGATGGCGAATCGTTAGAGGAATTAGCTCATGCAAGTGAATTGGCATTTGACAAGACTGGAACATTAACCTATGGCACTCCTGAAGTCATAAATGTTATCTCAAATAATCCTGATGAAATGATGTATCTTTTAGCATCCCTAGAATCAAAATCAGAACATCCTTTAGCCAAAGCGATTGTAAAGTATTACAATAGTGAAGATTTGGCGGAAGTAAATAACTTTAAAATGCACATTGGTATGGGAGTGACCGGAGATATAGAAGGATATGAAATTATTGCCGGGACCAGAAGACTACTGAAATCTCGAAACATCAAAATTGAAAGTGATGAAAAAGGTAAAAACGGCGAAACTGAAATTTATGTTGCCAAAAACGATGAATTTATTGGAAAAGTGCAGCTTGCAGATACATTGCGTGCAACTTCCAAAAAGACAATTAAAAATCTAAAGAGACTTCAAGTTAAAACAACATTGCTGACCGGAGACAATGAAAAAACTGCAAAATACATTGCAAATGAAGTCAAGGTTAGAAATGTCAGATACAACTGCTTACCTGAAGACAAAACAGAGTACATAAAAAATGAACAAATTTTAGGACATAAAGTTGCAATGATTGGAGATGGAGTCAATGACGCTCCTTCACTAAAACAGGCAAATGTCGGAATAGCAATGGGAAATATCGGAAGTGATGTCAGTGTTGAAGCCGCAAATATTGCATTGATCAATGACAATATAGAAGACCTCCCACAATTAATCGGAATTGCCCGAAAAACAATCAGAACAATAAACATAAGCATCGCATTTGCACTTGCCCTGAATATAATTGCGATGATTCTTGCGATATTTGGCGTTTTAAATCCTATTGAAGGAGCATTAATCCACAATATCGGATCCGTCATTGTAATCATCTATTCCTATACATTGACAAAGTACAGGATTTCAAAAAAAGATTATGACCAGGCAAAAAAGTTAGGTATAACTAAAACTATAAATAAAGCAATGACATAATATTAACTATCGATAATAACGTGATTATTATGGCTGAAAAAGAAATCAAAGTAGTGGGCATGCATTGCCCATCATGTGTAAACGCTGTTGAACTTTGCTTAAAAGATGTTGACGGAATTGACGACGCTAAAGCCGATTTAGACTCAGGAATTACTACAATTACAATGTCTGGCGACGTAAGTGATGCAGACATTAACGAAGCTGTTGAAGAGGCAGGATTCAAAGTAGAATAATCCTCTTCTTTCTATTTTTTTCGCACAAATACCAAAAAATAATAGTGGCAATATGAAATTCATCAAAACTTTAATGGCAATGCTTATTCTGGCGTTGCTTATGCTGTTTGTGATTAATGCAGGATTTGCCAACGACAACAGCACCTTAGAGGAACATGATTTTGATTCTTATTTTAAAATGAAGGTGCCCAAAGGAATTCAATTTGAAAAATCAGAAGCAATACCGACTAAAAACATTAACCTTTCAGTGAATTACAGAAACGATACTGAAATGATAAACATTGTATATGCCCAATCAGCAGGAGCAAAAGAAGAGTTGCAAAAATATTATGAAGATTTTGCTAAAAACAACACCAACATAACATTAAATTCAATAAACAACACAACAATCATACATTTTAACGGAAAAAACATTATCGGAGAAATTAATTTC
>NZ_JBGVFE010000039.1:0-6267 GCF_045120835.1 Methanobrevibacter sp. | reverse complement strand
TTTATCATAATGATGCCGAACATCATTGATGCTGCCCTCAAGTTCTACTCTGCAGGAGTCATGAACCGCCAGCAGCAAAAGCCTACACAGCTAAATGATGAGGGAAAGCTTGTAAGGCCTGAAACAGGTTTCAAGTCATTAATCAGACTGGTTTTGAGACGTCCTATTGCAGAAAAGGATGCGGTCAAGATAATCTGGGCCATAGGTATAGTGTTTGGGGTAATCGGTATAATCGTTGCCCTTGTGATGCCTGGAATGCTTGAAAGCAAGACACTGGTGAACTTTTTAAACATCAAGGAGATGTTCTACCACATTTAGGTGAAACGATGAGACCCTATGTAATACTGAATGCTGCAATGACGCTGGACGGAAAGATTGCCACAAAAACGGGAAGCTCAAACATTTCCGGTAAGGAGGACCTTGAAAGGGTCCATGAAATCAGAAAGGAATGCGATGCAATCATGGTGGGCATAGGAACGGTCCTTGCAGACGATCCGAGACTTACCGTCCACAAGATAGATGCAAAGCCAGAAGACAATCCGGTTCGTGTGGTGGTTGACAGCAGATGCAGAACACCTATTGATGCAAGAATCACAAACGCCGATGCAAAGACAATAATAGCGGGAGCAAACGAATACAAGCATGAATTTTTCAAAAGCGAGAGGTATGAAACATTCAAAAATCGAGGAGTGAAGTTCTTCTGGAGCGGTGATGAGAGGGTTGACCTTCCAGCTCTCATGAGCTATCTTCATGAGGAAGGAATAGAGACTCTTATGCTTGAAGGGGGAGCCACACTTAACTTTTCCATGATCAGGGCAGGCCTGATTGATGAGATAAGAATATGTGTCGCACCGATGGTTGTCGGAGGCTCAAATGCAAAGACCTTCTTTGACGGTGAAGGGTTTGACCTCATGGATGATGCTGTTAAACTTGAGCTTAAGGACTGCTACTCCCTTGGAAAGGATTTGATTTTGACATATGAAGTATTAAAATAATATGTCGTGCCATATAAAACCGTCACCTGAAAAAAGGCTCACCAGCACTGATGTAAGGCTTATGAGAACAAATATAAGGAATACGTTGGCAGGTGTAAGGATAAAGAACGCCAAAAGAAGAATGATTTCACCTATGATGAATATGTTTCGAGGATTTCTTGTTTTGATATAGCTTAATATGCCTAAAAGGATTGGTGTTGCGATAATCGCCAGTATGAAAATTATGGAATCGCCTAAGCTTACAAGGCCTGAAACGGGTAGGTTCAATATGTTCATGAAAAGATACATCTCAAGGACTGTCAAAAAGAATCCCTGAATTCCTCCGCAGATTGCCTGTGAAAGGGTATGCTTTTCTAAAAGCACCCTTGACCATATCAAAACGGGATAGATGACTCCAAAAATAGCACCGAAAGGACCTGCAAGCAAAATCAAAGCACCAATAGGACCTGAAAGTCCGGTGGTATGAACACTGATTTTCCATTTGGTTGTAAATAGAAGAACCACACCTGTATTGATTGAATAGCACAGAAGAAGGCATGTCAAAAAGTTGTCCAGTCCTAATATCAGACAGATTGAAAAGCCTATGAAATATGAAATTATTCCTACAATAAGCGGCATGTACCTGTCTGAGCGGTTGGATATGTCCTTGTCGGTTCCAAGCTTCTTTGCCCAAAAGAGAATTATTGCCATTGGCAGAATGGAAGCGAAAATAAGTGATATGACTTCCAGAACGATAAATTTGCCTATATCAAATCCCGAAGATGTAAATGATAGGATTACGCATATCAATGTAAATAATGGAATGCAAATAATCGGAGGATTTGTAATTGTTGAAATTCTTTCAGCTATTTTTAATCTGTCCATATTTATATTATGTGACTTTATAATATATAATCATGAAAGTCAATGTCAAAAACCATGCCATGATGTATCCGGCGCCGGCAGTTGTGGCAAGTGCCTATGACGAAAACGGAAGGGCCGATGCATGTACTCTGGCCTTTGCAACGATGTGTTCGCATCATCCTCCGGCTGTTATGATTGCAATCAACTCAACACTTAAAAGAAAGACACTCAAAAGCATTCTTGAGAGAAAAGAATTCTGTCTTGCTTTTGCAGGCATTGATCAGGTAAGCGAAGTGGACTATCTGGGAATCGAATCCGGATACAACGAGGACAAGCTTGCCAAAATCAATTTCACACATCAAAGGGCCGAGAAGGTAAACGCACCAATCATCAATGAGTTCAGGGTGTCACTGGAATGCAGGGTAATGCATATTTCTGAGGTGGGATCACACACTCAGATTACAGGTGAAATAGTCAATGTGCAGGCCGATGAAAGTGTAGTGGACGAAAAGGGAAAGATAATATTTGAAAAGGTAAATCCAATCGCCTATGATGACATTACACATTCCTATTTTTCGGTTGGCGACAGGATAGCCGATGCGTTCAAGGCAGGTTTGAAGTTCAAAAGATAATCTTAAACTCAAATGGTCTCCTATACAGGGACCATCTTTTAATTTTGACTGTTGCAATGTCAATAGTTGTCAATGCAACAGTTTATATATCATTACATATTAATATTAATGTATGAAATTTTTAGTAGCTTATTATTCAAGAACAAACATTACAAAAAAACTTGCAGAAAGTATATCAAGCAAAGTAAATGCAGATGTTGAAGAAATCAAACCGAAAGTTAACTATCAGGGAAAAATCGGGTATGCACGAGGCGGAAAGCATGCCATACAAGAGAAAATTATAGACCTTGAAGCTTTGAATTTTGACCCGTCAGACTATGACGTGGTCTATATAGGCACTCCCGTTTGGGCGGGAAAGGCAGCTACTCCAGTAATTTCATATCTAAAACAGAATGAAGGAAAATTCGCCAACGTCAAGTTCTTTGTCACTGCCGGAAGCAGCGGATTTGAATCCACAATCGAACAGATGGAGAAATATTCAATCAAACCTCTAAAGACATTGGCTCTTAAAACAAAAGAAGTGAAAAAGGATGAGTTTGACCTCACTTCATTCATTGAATAGATTCTTATGACTAATGAAGACTTAAGGGAAATTGACGCTTCATCCATTTCCATTGCCAAGTTTATTCATATAATTTCAAAAAACCAGATTCTCTATTTGAACCACAGGCTTGAGGACACTAACATCAACGTTTCACAGCTCCACTTCCTGTTTGAAATAGCAAACAACAAGAACATCAATCAGGAAAAGATAGCATCAAGATGCAACTTTGACAAGGGGGCCGTTGCAAGGTCAATAAAAAAACTGGAAGAGAAAGGTCTGGTTAAAAGACAAATCGATACAGAAAACAGAAGACAGAACATCGTTTCTCTTACCTCTGAAGGCGAAAAGGCATTGAGCGAATCAGTCGAACTGCTTGAGGCCTGGGAAAATGAAGTGTATGATATTGACATCATTGACAGGGAAGTGTTTAAAAACATTTTAAAGGAAATGGCTATAAATTCAATAGAGATTAATCAAAAGGGAGAATAGAATGGCAGAAAATAAGAAAAGTAAAAATATTGAAATGATTACCGGAGATCCCAAAAAGGCAATAGTGAAGTTATCTATTCCTATGATGATTTCCATGTTTTTGATCATGCTTTATAATCTTGCAGACAGCATATGGGTAGCTGGACTTGGTGCAGACGCTTTGGCGGCTGTAGGATTTATCACACCGTTGTTTATGGTGCTTGTAGGACTTGGAAACGGTATAGGTGCAGGTGCAAACTCTCTGATTGCTAGATATATCGGTGCGGAAAACCATTCACAGGCAAACAATGCCGGTCTGCATGGTATAGTGCTTTCAATCATCGTTTCCGTGATATTTACGATTTTAATTGAAGTATTTATGGTACCTATCCTTCAGTTTATGGGCGCTGGAGATACAATACAGTATGCAATGGACTACAGTTATGTAATATTCGGATTTTTGATTGTATTTGTTTATTCGGGTGTTGCCTCAGCAATATTCAGATCAGAAGGGGACATGAGAAGGGCAACAATAGCGATTGCAGTTACCGCTATAATGAACATTATCCTGGATCCTATATTCATCTATGTATTGAATTTGGGAATTGCAGGTGCGGCATGGGCAACAGTATTTTCCGCAATTCTTTCATGTGCAGTCATGAGCTATTGGATTTGGGGTAAAAAGGACACTTATCTTGATTTGTCATTTTCAAACTTCCATTATCAGGGAAGAATGATGGTAGACACACTTCAGGTTGCAATCCCTTCAACACTGGAGACAATCGTATTTTCAGCCCTGGCGATTATCATAAACTCAATGCTTGTTGCAACAGACGGAACAACAGCAGTTGCCGTATATACCGCATCAATGAGAATTGTACAGCTGGCAATGATTCCTCTGATAGGTCTTGGAACAGCGGTTCTTACCGTTTCAGGGGTGGCCTATGGAGCCCGTAATCCAGACAACCTGAAGACTGCCCATTCATATTCAATCAAATTGGCATTCATAATATCAATTGCATTGGGTATCGTAATGTTTGTATTCTCCTCACAAATCGCAGCGCTGTTTTCATACACCTCAGCAAGTGCGGAAATGTCAACCCAGATTGCCCAGGCCATATCCGTCCTGACACTATTTGTTCTGGCAGTTCCCCACGGTATGATGTCAGCGATGCTCTTTCAGGGAGTCGGAAAGGGAATATATTCCCTGCTGATTACTCTTCTGAGATCACTGATTCTTGAATCCGTATTTGCATATATATACTGCTTTATATTCGGATGGGGAGTAACTGGAATTTATGCAGGAGTGGTATTCGGTTGTTTCGTTGGTGGAACAATAGGATACATATGGGCAAAACTCTTTATAAGGTCATTCGATCATCAATACTCAAAGAAAACTAGTTCAAGCAACTAGTTTTTTATACTTTTTTTAACTATATATTATCATGGAATTCATACTCAACAACAGGAAATACTCAATTTTGAACCATGAGCTCTATATTAATTACCTGATGGTAGATTCCTATTTTAAGCAATTTTCAAAATACGACTATGACATTCATTTTGACTTTCTTGATGCGATACTTGAAAAGGAAAAGGTGGAATTCGATGACATTCTTGAAGGAACACGGGAACTTGAAGAGTTAATCGACAGGGAGGAAATCAATTTTCTTCCCACAGGAGTGGTCATAGACCAGAACGTTAATGAAAAGTTCAAAATCACCTATCAGACTTTGGAGTTTGATGATGTCAATGTAGGTGAAGCCATCCCACTGCTGATTTGCCTCACCAGCCTTGTTAATGCAAGGCCTGTGGTCAGCCTGTATCAGATTGATGATGAACTGCAAAATTTTTTAAAAAAGTTTAGGAAATATGAGGGTTAGCATATATATGCCAGCAATTCTGATTACCAATCTATAATGTACCTCATATTTAATCAATAGTTGCTTCGATTAAATCGATTGTGTTAAAAAAATTATATGTTTAACTTTGGTTGTCTTTTAATGTGACAGGTACTGGTCTTTTTCCAGTAGCAGTTGTTGCATGTTTTGCACATGCTTGTGCCGTTTGTCTCAAACTGCCAGTCAACAAGAAAGCTAGGGTCATGTACAAAAGGCCTTTGCATTGAGATGAATTCGATATCTGTAGAATTCAGGATATCATTG
This sequence comes from Methanobrevibacter sp., assembly GCF_045120835.1. GTDB lineage: Archaea > Methanobacteriota > Methanobacteria > Methanobacteriales > Methanobacteriaceae > Methanocatella. The sequence goes on along the minus strand of NZ_JBGVFE010000039.1, from coordinate 620 downwards.
ATCTGCTTTTTGCCTGTGGCACCTCCACCCAAAATAACAGGAATGTCAATGTTTTTAAGTATTTCAGATGTGGCATCAATAAGGGGATTTCTGTCGGTGTTTTCCCTTGTGAAAAACTGAGGTGAGCGTGGACGGGTAATCTGCAGTGAATCCGCACCGTATTTTTCAAGCAGTTTGGATACCTCAATTGTCTCGGCCAGGGTCATTCCGTTAACCGAACCGTCAAAGGCATTCAGCCTGCAGTTGATGTGAAGACCTGTATTTTCCTTGATGACTCTTATAATCTCAAGAACGATTCTAAGGCGATTGAATGTGTTTCCACCATAGTCGTCTTCACGTGTGTTGAATGTGGGATTGATGAATCTTGACAGGAAATAGTAGTTTCCAAGCCCCAGTTGGATTCCGTCAAAACCTGCATAGTCGAACTTTTGGGCGGCAATTATCATGTCTGTTTGGATTTTTCGGATATCTTCGATGGATATTTTTTCAACTCCAATATTCTGTTGCGTTTTCTTGTTGAATTGGACAAATCCAAGCTGGGCAAAAATCGGAACGTCATAGACATGAACAAGGTCTGCCAGGTCACGTGCCTCACGGGCAAAATGAGTGTAGTGGATAGT